>JAGLNY010000075.1 GCA_023139255.1 Spirochaetales bacterium | reverse complement strand
CTCCATTCTTCTTTGACTCAGAGTTCCTTCTTCGCCCACCGCAAGTAATTTACCATCAAGGTAAACCCAAAAATTTAATGCATATGTTTCAGGCCTGGGCATTATGCTCCCGTCTTTACCCACAATTGCTTCCCATTCCCCTTCAGGTGTACCTACTATGGAAAAACTTCGATAGGCTCGATTATAGGTAGGACCTGCACCGTAAGAGTGAGCGATGTGTGAATAACCGGCACTTTGCATATCAAATTGCCCGCGAACCCATAACGGCCATTTCCATTGGGGGTGCCCCAAAACGGTAGTGGTTAATAACCCCCTCCATCCAGTCCAAACAGTCTCTTTGGCGGCTTTTATTACACCAGAGTGAACATGCACAAAGTCATCATCCAGTATTTCGCTATTTTTATCTAAAGCCCGCTCTGTTATCCCGTCAAGTACAAATTTAATCTCTCTCTGATTTGTCATTAAGGTCTCCTTCCTTATTAATTAATTACTATTCAATCCGTATTTGTTTTTCTCTCAAGAACTCTTTCTGCCGCATTAACGATATCGGGAATGCTTAATCCATACTTGTTCAGCAACTCTTCATATCTGCCCGATTCAGCGAACGTATCCTTTATGCCCACTCTTTCCATGGGTACAAGTTTGCTTTCCACTATTACCTCGGCTACCGCGCTGCCCAACCCGTTAATAATATTTTGATCTTCGACTGTAACGATACCCTTCGTTTCTTCAGCAGCCCTTATAATTATTTCCCTATCTATCGGTTTAATAGTGTGCATATCAATTACCCTGGCCTCTATACCAACTGTTTTCAATTTTTCTGCTGCCTCAAGGGCTCTTGAAACCATATCTCCCAGTGCGATAATAGTAATATCATTGCCTTTTCTCAGTGTATTAGCTTTACCAATCGTAAAATCAAAATCATCATTATATATTACCGGAAGTGCATCGCGGGTAAATTGAAGATATACGGGTCCTTCGTATACAATCGCAGCCCTAACAGCTTTCTTAACGGCTATTGCGTCTGCCGGCATAATAACAGTCATATTGGGTATGGTTCGCATAATACCCAAACATTCTATACCTTGATGTGTTGCCCCGTCACTTGCCGCGGTTAACCCGCCATGACTAACCGCAATTTTTACATTCAAACGAGGATAAGCAATGGATGTCCTGACTTGTTCACATGCTCTCATACTGGCAAAAACAGAATAAGTACTTACAAAAGGTATTTTCCCGGTCACAGCCAAACCAGCCGCAATTCCCATTTCATTTTGTTCGGCAATTCCTGTGTTAAAAAACCTGTTTGGAAATCTTTTCGCAAAATACTCTGTTTTGGTTGATGTAGAAATATCTGCTTCCAAAACCACAATGTTATTGCTCTCTTCCCCCAGCTCAACAAGAACCTCTCCAAAAGCCTCTCTAGTATGCATTAATTTCATTAGATTTCTCTTTCTCCCCGGAAATTTCCTTTATAGCCTGCTCATATTCCTGTTTATTCAGAACTCTACCGTGCCAATCAGGATTGTTTTCCATAAATGAAACACCTTTCCC
>JAGLNY010000074.1 GCA_023139255.1 Spirochaetales bacterium | reverse complement strand
CTGGTGAGACAGTATGGATTATTTCCTTCCCGCTTTTAAGGTGGGGTTTAATTGACGGTTACGAAAATGTGGCATTTTGTGGAAAAGATACCCGGTACCGCAATAATTAGCAGATGATATTACCATCCCAGAGTTTCTTTAGAAAATGAGCGGCAGGAAGGATGTTGATATTGTCAAATTTCGCGGAACGCTGTCCCCGATAGATCCCGTAGCACTGAACTTTCCCCGGTGACAATTCTATCTGTATTCTGTTCAAACCACGGTTAAACCGTTTCTGCCATGCAGATGAAGCTTTCATTTCTACAGCTACAAAGCCGTTTCTCGTTTCGCAAAGCAGGTCCACTTCCGTACCGTCATAATTACGCCAGAAGTATAATTGGTAGTGCAGCTTTCTATAGGAAAGATATGCTTTTATTTCATTAAACAACATATTTTCAAAGAGAGGTCCGAGTTCTTCCTGTGTTGGGGGATATGGCAGACGTCCGGTTAAAACTCTCGCTACACCTGTATCAAACAGGTAGAACTTTGGATGAGAGATTTGTTTGGTTGATCGTTTTAGTTTCCATGCCGGTATCCAATATCCTATCAAGGTATCTATTAAAATTTCAAAATAATTTTGTACTGTTGTTCTGTTAACAGCAGCCTCTCTGGCAATATTTGATATGTTAGTTACCTGGCCATTCTGCCGGGCGGCAATTTCCAGAAATCGGGAAAATGAACCAACGTTTCTTGTGAGAGCTTCAGCCCGAATTTCCTCATTCAGATATGTCGCCGCGTAGGTTGTTAAAAATCCTTCAGGATTCTCTCCAGAAACGGATATTGGCAATGTGCCGTAAATTAGGGCTCGATCTGCATTAAAATCCTGCTCCAACTCAGCTGAAGTAAGGGGAAACATATGAGTTACGATGGCGCGTCCTGCTAAAAGATTCACTCCTGTACGTTTGAGCTTTCGTGCGCTGGAACCACACAATATGAAATGTAAGCCTCTGGATTCTATCAGCCTATGTACTTCGTCGAGGAGAGCCGGTACCTTCTGTACTTCATCAAGAACCACCCAGCTTCCGGGTTTTAAGCCCTGAACTTCATTGAAGAGAACATGCGGGTTACGTTCCAGTCGTAATGCTTCCTGGGTGTCCAGTAGATCATAGGAGACTGCATCACCAAAATGCCGGTGAATCCAAGTGGACTTTCCTGTTCCCCTTGGTCCGAGTAAGAGTATAGAACTTTTTGGGCTTTGCAGCAATCTTGTATACATAGTTATTATAATTACCGTAAATCTGACAACTGTCAAGTAATAAAGGGCCAATTATATGCTCGTCCCTTAGTTTTATTACACGGCAGTCGGAATATGGCGTATTTTCTTCATTCCAGTGAACAAGTATACTGAAACAATGTTTAATTTTACTATAAAACTACTCGCCGCAATATTTTCAACAGTATGTAAGAAGCGGAAGGACTTAATTTTTACCATGCTGCTTCTCAAGAAAGAAAATGAAATTTTAAAAAGAACGGTAGGCAGTAAAAATATGAAATTGAAAATCATTGGAAAAGATAGGTTTTCATTATCTATGATTACAGCATTGTCCAAAAGAGCATTGAATCACCTAACAATTGTAAAACCAAAAACACTGCTGGAGTGGCAGCGAAGATGTATAAAAAATAGATGGACTTACCCGAAAAAGAAGCCAGGGAGAAAACCAGTAGCAAAATCTATAAAGGAATTAATCCTGGAAATGAAACAGGATAATCAGCTCTGGGGTTGTATTAGAATCTCAGATGAATTGAAAAAGCTGGGAATAACTGTACATTACACAACTGTACATAAGATTTTACAGACATTCAGGAAAAATGGGCAGATTCAACCGGTAGGCAGTTGGAGGAAATTTCTTAAGATGCATTGGAATTCATTATTCGCCATGGATTTCATGATTATTGATACATTATTGGGGAAAAGGTTGCATCTCTTCTTAATTCTGCAGTTGAAAACAAGGGAAATAGTCAGATGGCGGATAACAGAACATCCAACCAGAGAATTTGTTCGTCAGCAAATTATCATGTTTGCTGACGAAATACCAAACAATCCGATATTGATTCATGATAATGATTCTGTGTTTTCCTCAATTGACTACAAGGATTATGGAATCAAGGGAGTTAATACCTGTATTGCTTCTCCCAATATGAATGCTTATGTTGAAAGATTGAATGGAACTATTCGACGCGAAGCTCTAGATCACTTTCTTCTATTTTCGGAAAAGCAGGTTCGGCAGATCATCAAGGAGTATGTTAAATATTATAACCACCAACGGCCTCATCAGGGAATTAATAAAATTCCGGTGGGGATAATTGATTCAACAACAGGAATTATCAAAAAAGAAAAAACCTTAGGTGGCTTGCATCATCACTATTATCGATCAAGTGCTTGAAAGTAGTGGTGCTATGTTAAAAAACTAAGGGAGGGATCATTGTCGAGGATATGAATATGGAAACCTATAGCAATGATTATACAAAAAGTGAAGATCCTGTTTTATGGGAATTGCATAAAATCCGACATGCCTTAACAATTGATTTTAAAAAGCTGACCATTGCAGAAATTAATCAAAATGCAAAAAAGAAATATGAACACTGGGAAAAAGATAGAGCAACTAATATCTAATAGTATAATCAGTCCGCTACAATTATATTCACATAATGAGACCCACTTTAAATAATCCTGTTTCTGTTTTGTATCATCTTTTTCTCTTGCGTGCGCACGCATATTTCCTATAAGAAAGAAAAATAACTCTCTATGAATTATCCGGATACACTAATTTTTTGTACCCCTCCTTTGGGGGTGGTTGTTGACTTTTTCGGAGGCTTCCCTGGCATCGCAGTAGTTATACCTAGCTGTTAAACGCAATGTTAATTCGCTGCTAATAATGTTCCATTTTGTAGTATCGAAATAATAAAGATAAGAAATAGTAATGCAGAGAAAATATACATCAATATTAATACAGTTTGAACTTTAAACCATCGCAATAGAGCTTTCCGCGGTTTGAACAAGTATAATTTATCAATTCCCATTCGTTTCTCAAGTAAGTTAATAGCATCCATTTTTTCTTTGAAAAGATGGTTGTGTCGAATTGTAACTAACAAACCAGTAATACTCAAAATAATAAAACCCAATGATAACCAGAAAATCAGCATTGGAGAACCCTTCAATGCACTTATACCGCTGAGTCCTAAAAACCCGATCATAATCGTTTTGGATAGTTCCCAGTCCTGATTGCGACTGTGTTGAATATCAGCCCATTGTGCTTCATAGACAGCAATAAGTATATCCTTTGAAATATCTACTTCTTCACTATTTGGTTGTTCTTTCATTTTTCTATTCTCCAGATTTTTTTGCGGTATCAGAAACCATTCACACACAAATACACAGCATTGTTGAAAGAACATATATAACCGATAACGCAAATGTTAGCTATTTCGGCAGTCAAAGTAAGCATTTTCGGAACTGGAAGTACGGACTGCTAAATCACTTTAACACAGTCCATATACTATAACAAGGTATTGCTGTAGCGGAGATACCATAGAGTTTTTGCTAAAGTATAGGACATATCTAAAACAGTAGAATTTCTCTGTTCTTTTAATGGTATTGTGGTGTAAAATTGCAATAGTTTTGTGTATTGACCCACTAACCCTCAATCAATCCCGACCCATTCACCGGCACACAGATGGTAATACCATCCGATAGTTTATTGGGTTTATAGTACTCTTTGTTTAATGTAGTTATAACAGCAGAAATTGCTTCATCTTTTACCAGTATCATTACGCATCCGCCAAGTCCTGCACCTGAGATTTGGGAGCCGATAACTCCGTCTATTTGGTTTACAGTATCAACAATAAAGTCGATCTCTTTTGTGGAACAGGCGTATCCGCCAGCCAGGATGATGCAATTTGTTTACATGAAGGATGCGCTATACATACAATACTCTTCGTTGGGTCCCTATTACTGCCATGACAAATTCCGGAATCTGTTCTGAAGTTCTTCAAGCCTGGATAACAACTGCTCAAATGAGAGAGTATCTCCGAATATCATTTCAGACCTCATTGTATCATAATCCTCTTTCCAAGCCTTTCTTATGCCGGCATCCTCAGGGATAATACATATTGTATGAGGCGAAAGCGTTGAATAATCAAATCCTGATAATCCGATAAATGTTTTCCGATGGTGTATAATACTTTCATAGGTTTCTTTAACTGATAGATAGAATTTTGCTTCCGAGGAATCCATCAATTTCTCCAGATCATACATATGACGACTCATCCGGGTGGCACGAACTTTATCAGCAGGCTTAGAAAATTCCTCGTGCAGCAAGAATACTTTCTCTAGAAAAGTTCTTCCCAATGGGGTAAGCCGGACATTGAACGGCGGTTGCACAAAAGACTTTTCAGCAAAAGTATCATCAATCAACGAAGAAATCGTTTTGTCTGTTTTGGGATCCAGAATACTTCTGGCACCAGCTTCAATCTGCACAGATTCTGAAAAATAAGGAATCCTGCTTTCTGAAATTGATTCATATTCAATATATATCTTTCTTGGGTCTGTTGTCGATATTGGAGTTTCTTCCGTATAGACAGCAAATTGGGACGAATCAATCCCCTGCTCTACCAGCCCGGCATGAACGGTGTTTTTCAATGATTCATCAACAAATTTCTTTGAAGCTCTTCGTAATCTATCACTGATCTGATTCTTTGATAATTCACCTGAAAAACCAAGCAATTCCCTATTAATCCCGATATCGATATCTTCTGAGAACCGGTTTATAGCATGCCATCCTTTACTTAAAGATGTTCCGCCTTTAAAGACCAAATGCTCACTATATTCACTGGTAAAAAGAGCCTGCAGAGCACGGGTAACCCACCAGTCCTTCTCTATTGCGGCTGCAGGTATGCCGTATTCCAACGAAACGGCTCCTAAGATTTCCGTTCTCTCCGCCTTACTCAATTCCAACCACATACTGTTTTAACTCTCTTCCTGGATAATGTGCAGCAGTATGTTATCAATCCATTCAGGAATCAACATCCTGTCCTTCTCATAGGTGACAGCATCGATGTTCCCTATGACAAACTTAACTCTATCCAGCTGCCACTGCTCAAGGTTCCTTTTGCCTATGTACCGCATGCCAATAACTACCAACTGCAATATTGAATTCCGGTAAGAAAACAGTTTCGGGTAACCGGATTTAAATATGATCACTCGTGTATCATAGAGCGTTATACTCCTAGGCGATCCATCCGTATAATAGACAACCTTCATGGGAACCTGAGTTGATAACCCCAACATATTCAAGGCCATGTTTCCCGCATAGACGATTCGAGCTCTATCCCTCCTTGCAATTGCATGGGCAACCTGATCAGCATCCGGTAGAATTTTTTTATGCAGCAGACTGCTGAATTTCGGTTTGGTAAACACACCTTGGGCAAGGCGGACAATAGTACTATCCGTAACTAATCGATGGAGTATAACTCTAATCGTATTTCGGTCAGGCACTTTGTTAATAAAATTTTCCAAAAAGAAAATTTCGCCTTTCTCAAAGGCAGCAATACTGTTCTCGATGGTTTTCTGATAGCTTTTTGTTTTCATTTGTAATGATTTTATCATATTTTCATTACAAATTATATAGACAAACGGCTATTTATTCAGATTCTTTCGATGAATTAATATGTGATTTATGTAATATATCTTTGATAAAATCATTACAAGTTCGCCTTATACCATTCTATAGCTGCAGTAATCCCGCGTTCAAAACTCCACTGTGGATTATACCC
>JAGLNY010000073.1 GCA_023139255.1 Spirochaetales bacterium | reverse complement strand
TTTTTGTGGATTTGTGTTTTCAGGTGCCAGGCACGGGTGATCTTTTTCCTCCACCCTTTTAAGGTGGGGTTTAATTGACGGTTACTTTGTTCTATACGTTACTTTGGGTTTATGCTATGGTAATAATAGCAGAAAGCTTTGAGGGAAGCAGATGAATATTGATATTGAATATGAAGAAAAATATTACACTATTTTAAAAGATATGGTATTAGCTGCATTTGCTAATATCAACTGCAGGGTATTCCTTTTTGGATCCCGGGCTAACGGCACATATTCGTGGGGTTCTGATTTTGATATTGGAATTGAAGGAGTCCCTGAGGATTTATGTATTCGTTTAAAATACTATCTGCTAGACCAAATTGAAGAGAGTATTATTCCCTGGAATGTTGATATTATAAACTTCGATACAGTAAATTCCAGTTTTAAACAAACAGCCCTAAAGGAGTTTATACCGTGGATAAGCGCTTAGAGAAACAGATAAAAGAGCTTCAAAATGCAATAAAGAATTTTACTGATTCATTGTCTATAAACTGTAACCAATATGATAGTATTGCCCAGGATGCAATTAAGAGCGGGCAGGTACAAAAATTTGAGTTTTGTGTTGAGCTCTATTGGAAAACCTTAAAGCGCTACATACAAGATACCCATGGTTTTGATTTAAAAAGTCCCAAAGCAACAATAAAAAAGGGCTTGATTTGGATTTTTATGATTATAAGACCTATGAGACAGCAATTGGGATGATTAACTGGAGAAATGAATTAAGCCATATCTATAAGCAAGAGAATTTTGAAAAGATTAGGATTTTGATACTCAACAGTCGCTCTGTTTGGAAAACACTCCTAACACCGTTAGTGGAGTAATTACTTGTTTTATCCTATACAAAAAAATTTATGATCACAATAATAAAACTTGTATTTTCTTGCATCCGGTGCCCGGCACCCTCGATTGCCATCCCAAAATCTCAAACCTCCTATCTCGTTTCCAAAAAACAACTTACACACTCACCCAACCCCAAAACTTGCACAAACTTGCAAAAAGTGACTGGCACTGTTTTCGCACTGTTTTCCTATATTAAAGCGACCTAAGCTCGGCCGCACTGTCGTGCACCGAAGTCGTTCCCATAGATTATTTTACATATTTCGAATATACTTATTGTTATACCAGATTCAGGAGACAAACAATGCCATATTCACTTTTTCATGATCGTTTTCCTGATGTAGCTGAGCGCGAAACCCGAACAGTCACTGTGATTGATTCTTCCGCTTATAACTTGCCGTCAGCACAATATGCTTTTCTTGAGATGTTCTGCGATGAGCCAGGCTGCGACTGTCGCAGGGTTTTCCTCTCTGTTGTGTCACCTCTTAAAAAAGATATCCTTGCAGTTATTGCGTGGGGGTGGGAAGAACGAGAATTCTACATAAAGTGGATAGGAGATGATAATCTGTACACCATCAACGACCTCATCGGTCCAACGTTAAACTCTGCAAGTCCGCAATCGAATCTTGCCCCTGCCCTTCTGAATTTATTCCGAAAATTGCTGATCCAAGACACTATTTTTGTAGAGAGAGTTAAACGGCACTATGCAATGTTTCGCCGCGAGATTGACAACAAAACCAGTAGAGTAGTTCAGGGAAAAAAGAAGAGAAGGCAGAAAAGGAAAAAGAGGTAACAATTGAACTTGTAGGGTGTATTACACTCTACACTCATACCCGCAATAATTCGTCCATAAACGCCGGCCTTTTCGCATATTGGATGAGAAGCATCTTTTTGATTTCCAGAACCTGCTTTTTCCCGCCTGCTTTTTTCAGGTTCCGAATAATGGCGCATACTCCCTGATATTTTTTCCTGTTATCCGCCCTTGCTGCAGCCTGCTCAATTAATTGCAAAAACAGAGTAAAAACCTCTTCCTTGAATTCCGGGATAAGATACTTGTAATAATTCTCTACAGTTAAGGGATCCTCTTTAACATACTCAAGAAGCTTCTGTTTTTCTTCTTCCTCAATGAGAATACGAGTATATACATCATTATGTATTTTTTCTTGGTTTATCAATTGGGTAATTATTGAGGGGTATATAGAAATCCACTCTCTTAAATCGTAGGTATTTTTCAGTTCTCTATAATATTCAAAGCTTCCATCCAGAATAAAATCCATTGCAAGTTCACGCTGCTCATCAATCATCCCGGAAAGCTGGTATGCTTTATACCGGTAATTTCTCCACTTCTCCACCAGCCCACAAAAGGTTCTATCCTTCTCTTCTCCATCAAGTGCAAATTCAATTACCAAGTAATAATCCTTTTTCTTTATTGCACTCTCTATTGCCATTTCCCTGAATGTGGAGTATTGAAGATTTTGTTCAATAAATTCCTGTGCTTTTTTCTGTCCATCATAATGTTTAACCATATTGTACCTGATGAGAGTAATTTTTTCGGCAAAATACCCGGAACCCCATGAATCTCCTTCTTCATTTTTATCGCTTATCATGGAAACCAAATGTTCTTCAAATATATTTCGGAGTACCGGGATATCTGCAAGTACCGTACAGCTGTTAAGTATATCCAGCCTCCAGTCAACCCAATCCTCATATCGTCCATTTGATGATTCTTCTAAAAGTTTTTCGAGAACACGTTCCTTATCCACCAAACTCAATTCTTTCATTTTAACAATATCGTGTATCATGATTAAGCTTTCTTCAATCACTTCCCCGATTATGTCATAATAATCATCCATTTCCTTATGTAAATCCACCATCTCGTGTAATACGCAAAAAATAAGGTTTAAAGCATGGACGGCTTTTTTCTGTTCACCTGCCTGCCGGGCATTTTCCAACACCAATTCAGCACCCCTGATTGCCTCATCGGTTTGTCCATAAGCTATAAACCCATATTCGTCGGAATTATTATTTACAAAGGTACGAATAAGCGTAATAGCCTTGATTATTTCATCCCCATCATTTCCATCACTAAGGTTCAATTCAATAAGCTGTTTGATTTCCTCAAATTCAGATGCAATATCCAGTAACAACTCAACAAGCTCATCCTTAGTTCTGCCGGAAAGTATTTTCTTAATATCAGAAGTTTTTCT
>JAGLNY010000072.1 GCA_023139255.1 Spirochaetales bacterium | reverse complement strand
AATCCTCAATAGAATACGGGGTAGAAACCGTTTCTCTTCCATTCGATATTTCATTGGATTTCATCCCACAACTTCTAGAGCATCAGGATACTCACATCCAGGATCAAACAATTGAAGAACCCCAAGAATCTTCCAGCTTTGACTCAATCATCTACCGTAGCGAAGAAATGTCTTCCGCAATTCGACTTGCAAAGAAAATAGCATATCGTTCTATTCCTGTCTTGTTAGAAGGTGAATCCGGTACGGGAAAGGAACTGTTTGCGCGAGCTGTTCATAATGCAAGTTCCCGGAAAAACAATCCATTTATTGTGGTAAATTGCGGGGCTATCCCGCAGGAGCTTTTCGAATCAGAATTTTTTGGGTATGAGAAAGGGGCTTTTACCGGAGCAGCAACCAAAAAGAGGGGGGTTTTTGAGTCTGCACACAATGGTACGGTATTTCTTGATGAGATTGGCGAGCTCCCTCTCAGTCAACAAGTAAAATTACTCAGAGTTTTACAGGAAAAAACAATTCGCCGAGTTGGTGGAGTTAAAGAAATTTCACTGGATGTTCGTATAATAGCTGCCACTAATAAGGAATTGATCACGGAAGTACAAAATGGAGCATTTCGCGAGGATTTGTTTTATCGATTGGCTATCGCTATCATCAAACTGCCAGCTCTTCGAGAAAGAAAAGGTGATATCAGCCTGTTGGTAGATCATATATTGGAAATGACCAATTCAGAATACAGTGAAGATTCTGGATATGTGAGAAAGACCTTATCCGCTGGTGCAAAACAGTCTTTATACAATTATTATTGGCCAGGTAATATTCGCGAATTGATAAACACCATAAGAAGAGCAGCATTATGGTCTGATTCAGAAACTATCACTCAAGCGGACATCAATTTGTCATTTACCAGCATCAATTCAAACAAAACAGAAACGGATCATGATTTTATATCTTTGATCAGGAAAAAGTCATTTAATTTTGAAGAGGAGATCAATTTAATCGTGAGAAATTGGATTTCCTATGCTCTGGATCAAACACAAGGAAACAAAACAAAAGCAGCTTCACTTCTCGGACTGAATAATTATCAAACACTTAATAATTGGATTAAGCGGGTTGAGATGTGAAGCTTCGCTATCCTGATAAGCCCAATCGTACGGATCAGGCTTATACCATAGCAGAAGGTGATAAGGTATGAGTAAATAATACTTTGATTGGCGGTTTTTCTTAGATAATCCCCAGTTTTTTCCCTTCCTGCTCTGCTACTTCCAGGAACCAGTCCAGCTCATCATCTTTGTGAATGGACATAAATGAAGTCCTGATAAGTGATCTTTTTGGCGGAACACCTGGGGAAATAACCGGGTTTACATAGATTCCGCGTTCATACAGGCTTTTCCAAAACAGGAAAGTTTTTTCATTATTCCCAATAATAAGAGGAACAATCGGAGTTACTGCAGTTCCTACATTAAAACCAATAGACTTGAACCCTGAGATCATTTTTTTGGCAATTTCCTGGAGCCGGTGAACTCTTTCCGGCTCTTCTTTTATAATTTCAAGTGCTTTCCGGGCAGCGGCGATATTTGCCGGGGGCATAGAAGCACTGAAAATTAGTGGTCTGGAGGTATGTTTAATATAATCAATTATTTCTGCGCTTCCTGAAATGAATCCCCCGATTGATCCGAAAGATTTTGAAAAGGTGCACATTAAGAGATCAGCAAGGGAGTTGTCGCCATAATGCTCGCAGGTCCCACGCCCGGTTTTACCAACTACTCCAAGCGCGTGTGCTTCATCAAGATATATTCCGGCTTTATATGTATCTGCCAGTTCCCGCATTTTTACCAGCTCAGCAAGATCCCCTTCCATAGAAAAGACCCCATCGGTAACTATCAGTTTTCCGGTGTTTTTAGGGATACGTTTCAGTATTCTTTCCAGTTCTTCCATATTGTTGTGTTTATAACGATGCAGTGTGATATTGCGTTTCATTCCCGTCGTAAGAAATATTGCATCCATAATTGAGGCATGATTATATTTATCACTTATAACATGGTCACCTTTATCCAGTACTGCTGATATAGCCCCGAGATTGGTCTGGTATCCGGTGGTATAGCATAAGGCTGCCTCTTTTCCGACAAATTCCGCCAGTTCTACCTCAAGCTGTTCATGAAGGTCGAGAGTCCCGTTCATAAAACGTGAACCGGAACAGCTTGTCCCGTATTGTTCAACGACACTCTCAGCAGCCTCTTTCAGCCTAATGTCATTTGCAAGTCCCAGATAATTATTTGAACCGGCCATCATCAATTCCCGGCCGTCAATATACACTTTAGTCCCGCTGTTTCTCTGGATTGGCTTGAAAAACGGGTAGAGTCCGGCCTGTTTGGCCTCATTCGCATCATTGAAAGCATAGCATTTCTTGAAAACAGGAGATATATCCTGTTTGTTTTCTTTATTACTCATCATCACGTCCTATTGGTTTTTTTGCATACATATCGATCATGGAATAGATTATTCCAGGAAAGAGGCGTTTTAGGAAAAATATCATATTACTCTGAAATCCGGGTATAATGATAAACCGGTTTTTGCGAAGACCTTTAAAAAGTGCCTTGGCAACCTGTTCAGGTTTAAGAATTCCTGCGTTTCCGTTTACAGCTTTTGTTTCCGGAGGTTTAGTCAGGTTTTCCTGTTCAAGCTGGGGTGTGTCGGTATCGGGAGGGCACAACACCGAAACACGGATTCCCTTTAGGGAAAGTTCATTTCTCAAAGCCTCACTCAATCCTATTATACCGAATTTCGTGGCAGCATAAGCAGTATAGCCGAAGGTGCCGACAAGCCCGGCAACAGATGATACGTTCACCACTCTGCTTCCGGGTTTCATGAACGGGACAACGGCTTTCAGGACATTCCATGTACCAGTAAGGTTTGTCCTGACAGTTGCGTCGAAAATATCTGAGTCAAGCTTCTGGAAATAGTCAGGATGTGCCATACCGGCGCAGTTAACCAGTAAATCCGGAGCCAGCTCATCACTGCAGGCTTCCCCCAATTTTTCTGTAACTGCTGCACGATCGGCAATATCAAGAGAAAGAGTTTGAACCCCGGTATTTATACCGTAGGTCGATGTGAGGTGTGCTGCCGCCTGTTCAAGTTTTTTCTGGTTCCTGGCTACCAACAGAAGTTCTGTATTCTGCTGAATGAGCCAGGCTGCTATTGCGAGCCCTATACCGCTTGAACCGCCCGTTATCACAGCACGCCTGAAAGATAGTCCGCTCACTGCTTTTATCCCCCATCAGTAAGGCGAAACGTAATAATTCTGCGTTGTTAAAACGTAAGTTATAAACCATGATAATACTTAATATCTTTCGACAGTACAAGGGTAAATGAAAATTTTGTTTTTGACCGTATAATATTAACAATTCGGTTACAATTCATTTGCACAACCAGGGTACTTTCACTATAACAGAGAGTTTCACTATATTTGCCGCCGCGTGGGATTATCCCATTTTTTTCCTGAAAAGCGGGGTTTCCGCCTCTCGTTTTCAGCCATATACAGGCCAAGGGTTCCCCCCGGGTTCATAATATTATCCGGGTCAAAATGGTTTTTCAGGGCACGGAAAATATTCATTCGCTCACTACCGATAGAGTGCTCAACCCATTGTGCTGTCATTTTTCCGACACCGTGATGATGGCTCATGGAGGCGCCGCTGGAAAGGATATTATCAAAAATACCTGCCTGGTATTCGAGGTACTCCTCTTTGTCGGCAAATTTCCCGATAAATATGAAGTAAAGATTAGCTCCCTGCGGATAGGCGTGTGATATGTGTGTCATGCACACGGTACCGGGACGGGATTTGGCAAATGACCGTACATGGGTGTATACATCCTTCATACTATCCCATGTAACCCCGCATTCCATGGTATCAATGACAATTCCGTAATCCTGCAGGGATTCGCGGAGATAAGGATCGGTAAATCGCCCATGTTCCCAGCTGGAGACGGGGTAGCCGGTAAGATAAAAACCGCCAAATTTTCTGCAGATTTTACCTGCGGTATGTTTCAGCTTTTTTGAGAACCCTTTTTCTCCCTCTGACCACCCTAAAAAAAGGCAGCGCTCCATCGGTTTGTACCCGAGTAGATTCATGGCGCTTTCGATGATTGTTCCCTCAACTTTATACATTTTCAGCATAACATCAGTCTCTTCCGGGTCCGACAGACGGAAAACTGAGGGGAAACCGGCTTCATGCTGCATAATTTCCCGCGCGGCTCCCATTGCATTCTCCCAGGTCCGGAAAATATAACTGAACCGTTTCCTGTTCCCCGGCTGATACCGGAAAAATCGTAATGTAACATGAGTCAAAACTCCGTAGGCTCCTTCACTTCCCATCATTATTTCATCAAGATCAGGACCGACTGCGTGAGCGGGAAGTCCGTAGGTGCTTATCGGGCCGATAGGAGTGGCATACCACTGCCTGAAGACTATATCCTTAATATTACCGTAATAGGTGGAATTCTGGCCGGCCCCGCGGGTAACAACCCATCCGCCTACGCTTGAGTACTCAAATGACTGAGGAAAGTGACCACAGGTATACGGTCGTTTTGCGTTGAATAATGTTTCCGCGTTGTTTAGGACTTCCTCCAACTTTGGCCCAGACATCCCGGCCTCAACGGTAATTGTCTGGTTTGTTTCATTGAACCCCACAACTTTATGAAAGTTCTTTCTCAGGTCAAGGGTAACACCGCCCTTGACGGCCTCTGTCCCGCGTGTGACTGATGAACCTCCGCCGTACACATAGAGCGGTATACGATGCTCAGCGCAGACTTCAGTAATGGCCTCAATTTCCTTTTTTGATGCCGGAAACAGCACAATGTCGGGAATATTCTCAATAATATTCTCTCTGAGACGGAAAAGATCATACATTGTCTTGCCGTATGAAGCCGAGAGCCGATCATAAGTGCAGGTTGAGAAACCTTGTTCCCCCATCCCCACAATAGCAGTCAGTTTGTCAATAATATGCTGATTCAATGAACAGGGGATAGAATCTGCTACCTGCTCAAGCCCTTTTTCCGTTTTTTCGGTAAAATCTTTGTCGGAAAGGTGCAAAACCTGCTTCAGAAGTGAATAAAGCCGCTCGTTCGGCTCCTTGAATACTGAGGGGTTTCCCCATTTGAGAATTGACCTGAATGATTTTTCCGGGGGAGGTACCAGTTCCCACTCAGGTTTGAATCCTTTGTATCGCTTTCTTTCACCTGTGCCGGTTCCCATATTCGGCTCCTTATATTAATCCGGTGTTTTTTCCGGGTAGCCTGTTATATCCCGGATTGTCTCATGCAGTTTTCGCAATTTTTTGTAAATTTGCAGGTATACTTCGTGATACAGACGATCATAGAGTTGGCTGTTCTTTGTATCGGGAATGAATTCCTTAGTATAGCGAACCATACCCCGGACGGCAGTTGGAATGGATTCATGAATCCCGACTCCTGCTGAGGTGATAATTGCTGCCCCAAGGGCAGAAGTTTCATACGTTTCCCCACGGATAAGAGTTCTTCCAAGAATATCCGCGGTTATCTGGCAGATTCTGTCACTCTGACTTGCTCCGCCGGAAACCGCTGCCGAACTGCAGGAAATTCCACCCCGCCGTTCTAGCGTTTCCATCCCATCACGAAGGGCATATCCGAGACCCTCAATGATACCTCTGTAGATTGAGCTTTTTTTATGTATACCGCTAAACCCGATAATTGCGCCTTTGGCGCCGGGTACATTTAACCCCGGCCCCCAGTAGGGATGCAGGATTAACCCATTATTTCCTGGCGGGTCTGTGTCAAGCAGGGTGTTAAGAAGCTCCTCCGGTAACATGCCGACTCTTTTTGCTTCTTCCGTTTCCTCATATCCCAGCTCATCCCGGAACCAGCGGAGCATCCAGTACCCGCGGAATATCTCAATCTCCGGAACCCAGTAACCGGGAACAGCCGCAGCATAAGCAGGCATAAACCGTAATGGTGAGAAATATCGTTTCGTTGAAAACGAAATAGTCGCGGTTGTCCCGAAACTTATAGACCCCACGTCAGGTTCCGTAACACCCATTCCGACTGTTTCACAACTTTTATCAGCGCCGCACGCGATGACGGGAGTACCTTCGGTTATGCCTGTTTCCCGTTCAGTTTTTTTGGTTATGGTGCCAATTTTGTCCCCGGACTCAACAATTTGCGGACGCTTATCAGCTTCAAATGGGAAAATATGGTCCAGTAACGACCCCTTTTTTGCCCAGGTTCTTTTTTTATGGTCAACCGGGATATGGCCGACCATTGAAGCGATTGAGTCGGCTGCCTGGCCGGTTAGCCGGTAATTCAGGAACCCGGAGACCTGGACATACTTCCAAGTTTGTTCCCATAAGTCAGGTTGGTGTTGTCTTATCCAGTTTATTTTTCCTTCAGCCATAATCTTACGGATGGGTCCCAGCATCCCGAAAAGGGAATAAGCGGGCCGCATGATAAAACCGGGTTTATATACGGGAGAAGCTTTCCTGGTATCCAACCAGGTTATTGCCGGTCGAAGAGTTGTCCCATCCTCAGCCATGTTAATCATGGTGTCACGGAGGGCAGTGACCCCGACCCCGCTTATTGACGCAAACATTTTTGATTGTTTACTTTTTAGGATCCGGCAGCCCTTAACCAGGGACTGCCAGAAAATTTCCGGGTCCTGTTCTGCCCAGCCTGGTCTGAGGGAGGTGTAAGGGGCATACTCGATTTTCACTTTCTCAATTATTTTACCTTCAGGATTAAATAGGATTGTCCGTAAGCTTTGCGTCCCGCAGTCAATAGAAAGCAGTGTCTTGGTCATTATCGATTCCCCCTGTGCAAATAAGATGAATACCGCTGCCCGCGATATCTTTTGCCGCAATGTCCCCGGGTTGGAGAGCAGTTCTCACTAGTATTTCCCTGATTTTCCTGAGAACTTCAGGAAACCGGCTGAGCGGGATTTCCCCTGAAGTCTTAACCGGCAGCCTTGGCTGTCCGGAAAAAACAGTTTGTACGGTTGTGGTAAGCAGCCTCATAGGGCAGATGATTTCCGATTCGGCATAAGTTATACCATTTTCACATTTAGCCCCGATTACCTCAATCCCTGATTTTTGCATAATTACGCGCATCAGGCACCCTTTTGGGCACCGTATACAAAGAACTTCCTTTTTTTTGCTATCGTAATCGTTATCGTAACCCATCAGTATCCCCCAGATCAGTCATGATACACTCAATCAGCGGCGATGAGAGAGCTGCTTTGGCAACAGCGGACAGGGAAATTTCAGCCCGTTTCATTTCCGGTGGTGATAGATTTGAATACCGTTTCCGAAAAAGGACCGTATTCCCGCATCGAATAACAAGTTCGGCTTTTTCTGTGCTTTTTGCGACCCTGAAATAGACCGGGATTTTCATGATCGTAGATGATTTATTCTGGATATCGGGCAGTGTGATAAAGTGCGGGATTTGGTAAACCAGGTTTCCTGAGGATTGTATTTCCACAGTCCTGTATGGAATTTGTTTTCGTGAAACTTTCGCCGCATAAGTCCCCGCGGTTTCCCCGCTCTCAGATACATAATCAACAAGGTCACAAACATGCAAGGCGTTACCACAGGAAAACAATCCAGGAATTCTTGTCTGCATATTCTGGTCTACTTCCGGGCCGCCGGTATGGGGATCAAGAAAAATCTGAGAGAAACTGAGAATATCATTTTCAGGGATTAACCCGACACTGACGATCAGGGAATCACATTCAATAGTTCTTTCAGTTCCCGGTATCTCTTTTTGATCATCATCTACCTTGCATACAGTTATTGATTCCACCCGTTCCCTTCCATGCACTTCAGTTACGGTTGTTTGGAGATGGAGCGGGATCGAGAAATCATCCAGGCATTGTACAATATTACGCTTTAGTCCTGAGGGTTCATTCCGGATTTCGTATACTCCCTCTACCTCAGCTCCCTCAAGAACAAGCCTTCTTGCCATAATCAGGCCGATATCGCCGCTTCCTAGAATCACGCAGCGTTTGCAGGGCATAAGTCCCTGGATATTGATAAAATATTGCGCCTGTCCGGCAGTGAGAATTCCCGCCGGTCTGTCACCATGGATAAAAACCTGTCTGTCACTTTTTTCCCGGCATCCCATTGCCAGTATTAAGGTTGATGAAGTAAGGCAAAGAGCCCCGTTTTGAGCTGTTATTATCTCTGTGGTAAACAGGTCAGCGGCTGATTTTTCGGGATGATATGAGATTTTTGAGGCATAAGCGGAGGTTAGCACTGTCACTTTGCTGCCGTATGATTTCACCAGGTTCCTGTATCGGTAAGCGTATTCCGGTCCTGTCAACCGTTCATTAAACTGAACAATCCCAAATCCGTCATGAATACACTGCTTCAGGATTCCGCCCAGTTTGTTGTTTCGTTCAATAAGGCAAACGGATGCACCATATTCCGCCCCGGCCGCGGCAGCAGCCATACCAGCCGGCCCCCCCCCGATTATGAGAATGTCATACTGCTTTCCAGGTTGTCGACCTACAGTCTCAGTCCCCATATAAACCCTCTCTTTCCTCAGTGTCCTTTTTGTTTTCACTTGAGAGTGTCTGTGAGATTTCCCGGATGATTATTCTTGAATCCCCGCCCTTTCTGGTAATCTGTGACTTGGGGATTCCTGTTTCACTGCTGATTATCTCCAGGACTTTTGATAGGCAAAATCCCCCGTGACACCTCCCTGTCCCCGCCCGGGTGCGCCGTTTTATTCCGTCAATGGTAACAGCCGGTAGTGACGAATGGAGCGCATCCCGGACTTCCCCCTCAGAAATCTCCTCACATCTGCAGATAATATTGCCATAAAGCGGATTTTTCCTGATTAGCGCTTTTTTCTCATCATTTGAAAGGAGTTTTAGGACAGGTGGATGTTGACGGCAGGGAATAAAGTTTTGTTTCAGTGGAATTGGATCAGTTTTTTCAACTTTCTCGACCCTTCCGGTAGAGAGGATCTCCAGGACCATTTTACAGATATCAATAGCTATAGCAGGGGCACTCGCAAGGCCGGGTGACTGTATGCCTGCTGCATGAACCAGGTTTGGTACCCGCTCAGATTTTTCCACGATAAAATCTTCTTTCCATGTTGCCGCACGCACCCCCGAGTAGTAGTTAATTATATCACTCTTTTTCAGCCGGGTATTGAGGGACAAGTGCTGTTCCAGTTTTCTAAACTCATTTTTGTGGGTGGAATAATCTTCTCTGTCCGGTACCTCCTCTGCCGTCGGCCCCAATAGGGTATTCCCCTCAATGCAAACGACTATCCCCCCGCCTTTTGAGTGAATGTGGTTACCCGCTGTTTTCAGTAAAGACGGCATTGCCATTATATGCTTTTGGTATCTGCTGGTTTTCTTATCGAGTATTGCATCTGTTCCTTTTCTTCCATGAATGGAAAAGAATTGATCATCGGCCATACCTGCAATGTAATCTGCCCATATGCCTGCCGCATTGATGACAACATTGGCACTGATGATGCCATGGTTGGTAATAATCCCGGTAATTTGTCTTTTGTTTTTCCGTTTCAGGCTTTTGAACCCGGTTACACAGGTACTTCTATGAAAAACAGCCCCGTTCTGTACCGCGTGTTCCGCGCAGGCTATAGTTACCTGGAAAGGCGATACAATTCCGGCAGTAGGGAAATAAAAACCTCCTTTTTGTCTGTACGTTACATGGGGTTCCAGGTTCTGGACTTGCATACGGGTAAGGTACCGGTAATTACCGGCAACCCCGTTTCTTTTACACCGATACCGCAAAACCGGTGCAAGCAGCCGCATCCAGGATGATGAAAACAGGAGAATGGATCCAGGCTGCCGGTACTCAATATCAAGTTCTTCGGCTATAGCCGGGTACATACTATTACCTTTGCTGTTATACTTTGCTCGTAATGTTCCCGGTTTAGGTGCAAAACCCGGATGAATCATGCCGTCGTTTCTCCCTGAAGCATGCATTGCCGCGTCTGTCTCCTTTTCCAGTACCGCGACAGACAATTCATAACGTGCGAGCTCCCTGGCAATGAAGCAGCCGATTACACCGGCCCCGATTATTACTACATCATAAGATAGCCCATCCAGGGTTTCATCAAACTCACGGGATCCGGGTGATGGGAACAGGGGCTCATGTACTGATTCAGCGGCGATATCATTTACGATTCCCTTAAATTTTTGGGAGTGGGATGCAGCTATATATCCAGCTTCAATTTTTTGCTGCCAGGTTTGGACTTTTCCGGAGAGCCTGATAGATTTACCATCATAACAGGTTTCGGTTTTCACCTTGGGGAATCCTTTTTTCCTGAGTTCCCGGGATATGATGTGTAGTGTTTTTACAGTACGGTTACGTGAATTCATTTCATAATTCCTGAAAATAAGTACTATATGATGAAAGTTTTTTCATTAGCCCGGCAGCTGTATCACTATTTCCCGCAATCACAGAATCTATTAATTTTTTCTTGATTTTGTTTACTGATTTTTCGATATCCGGTGTGCGGAAAAAATGCTCAAGGAGGTTCAGGTAGACGCCCTTGGCCGAGTTGAGTATCAAGGGGTAAATTATGTTTCCGCTATGATATAGGATTGTATAATGAAACCGGTAGTCATTTTCCGCTTTCGCAGCGGACTGGCCGGGCTTCAGGATTTCTCCCTCTTTCGTAATGGATAAAAGTTTGTCCGTAATTTTCTTCCTTTCCTGCAGCAGGGTTATTTTCCGGATTGCATCGGTGCCAATGAGAGTCCTGAGTTCCTCCAATCCATCCCGGATTTCTTCTGTTAGTTCACCGGAATTGTAGTGATAAAGAGCGTTTAGCAATTCAAAAGAGCCGGATTTCCTGTAATCATTTATATAGCAGCCGTGTCGTGGTTTCATGGTAACCAGTCCTTTCCCGGCAAGGTCCAATAATCCTTCATGTACAACCGGTCTGGATACTCCTATTTTGTCTGCCAGGATACGTTCCGGCGGTATTTTTTCCCCCGGGCCTATTTCTCCCGAGAGAATAAGTTCTTCTATTTGTTTCACGAATATTTCTTTAGGGGTTGGTACAGCAACAGGTTTCAGTCTAAATCTCAACGTTAAACCTCCGGGAGTTTGCAGTTTAAGAAAAAAAAGAATATATGTTACAATATTTTGGCTGGTGGTATTACCACAGTTATAAGAAAAGTATAACCCCAGTTCGGGCAGCAGTCAATGTTCTCTGCACGCATTTCATAGTTCTGCGTATGTACATATTGCCTCATTACTCTCCTATAGTGTATTATTAGAACATGGAATCCTGGATGGATGGTCTTTCGCCTGTACTGTTTTGGGATGTATCACGGGAAGAGGTTGATCCTTAACAACACGAACGCTGGCTTATTGAAAGGGTTATGCATTGTGGTCGGTGGGAAGACTGGCTCCTCATACGAGCCCATTACGACAAAAAAAGGCTCCTTGAGCTGTTACCTCAATTACGGATTGATCCAAAGTCCGCACATTTTATCGAATTATACTGCAGTTTATAATGTTTTATCACTAAAAAGGCCCGTTTTACTTCATCAAACTAACTATCCATCTCCCCAAGAAGCTTGCTCATAACATCAGCAATGGTTTTCATGGAGACCGGTTTTAGGAGTGCATGAGTATTTGGATGCTCTGAAAGGTAAACGGTATCAATAGAATTTGAATAAGTGCCGCTGCAGAATATTGTCGGTATAGAGCCGAAAATCTTCACCGCTTCCTCATACACCTCTTTTCCATTGATGCCGGGTAAACCGACATCGAGAAGAAGTAAATCCGGCCTTTTATCCAGAGCTTTCATCATCTCGACTGCTTTGAAACCATCTTCAGTAATGGTAACAGTATGTCCGGCACTTTCCATCTGGAGGCGGTACAGTTTGCTGATGAGTTCCTCATCTTCGGCAATAAATATGTGCAGACCTGTTTTGTTCTTTTCCATTATGATAAGTACCCCTCATTGGTTAATAATAAATCCAGGTAAAGACTATTATAGACGATATTTTACACTATTTAAATCAGAAATTTATTATTTTATTAATCCCTTATCATAAGATTGAAGTCATAGTGTATAGCTTGTATACTTTTTAGTATCACTTGGGAACTCAGGGGAAAAAAATTAATAAAAAAACTATTTTCATTTTAGCTGTTGTTATAATTATAAGCCCAATTCTTCCTGCTCAGGAAATAACCGACACTTCGCTCTATGTTGATGGTCTTGAGTTGCTGCTCGATAATAATTCCGGCTGGGCACAGGAAGCATTTTCCACGCTGCTTGATAAATTCCCCGAATCACCGTATGCGGAATCAGCACTAAAGCGCCTTCAGGAATTACGTGATGTCCGTGATAACTCAGGGATTGTCACATTCTATCTCGGCAACCTTGCCACAGCAACCTATACATCCATGATGCTGCCTTCATTGTTTGGATATGATCTTGATGCAGTATTAGCCGGGATAACAGGATTGGCCGGTGTCGGGACCGGGCTGGGCAGCGCCTGGCTTATGTCAAAAGATTACCCCATAAGCAGCGGGCAGGACTGGTGGATTGAAAGTATCCAGTTGATATCCCTGGGAAATTATCTTTATCTCACGGGTATAATTGATCTGTCAAATAGTTGGGACAACCCCCTTGCCAATAAGTTGGAACTCGGTGGTCAGTTGCTGACCCTGCTCGGATCCCGTGCTGCCGCTTATACAATGTTCAAGGATGGTGCCCCGCCGGAAGGGCAGGGAAGTTTTATGCTGCATAGTTACTTTTGGGCAAATTACTATTACCTGCTGTTTTCATCGGGTATTCTTGAGTTTGATGATGCCAGAAGTACCAGTATCGGCGGGTTGATAACTACCGACCTTGCCGTGTACGGTAGTCTGAAGTTATGGGAAACTCTTAAATGGAATCCTTTGCGTACGGGTCTTGTGACGGTAGGCGGGCTCGGAGGCGGATTAATCGGATTTTTTACCACTATGATCCTGGATGAGATAGCCTCACTTGATACAAAAGCACAGGTAGCCCTTGTATTAGGTACAACAGTTGCCGGACAGGCCGCGGCTATTTGGCTGACAAATAATATGGAACCTGAAATATCAGGTAAAGATTACCAGGTTTCCATAAATCCGATTATCCTTCCGGAAAAACTTGGGTTCCAGGTTAGTCTCCGATTATAATCCAGCACAAATGGCTTGCCAAAAACTTCCTTAATGAATATGTTTATAGCAACAAGTTATGAACATATGCTATAAACTAAAACCAAACAGATAAGGAGCACCAATAAGTTATGCACGGACCACAAGGAGCAGCGTTAGAAGTCCAGAATAAACGTTTACAGGAAAGAATGAGTTCAATAACATATAAAATATTGATTATGAGCGGCAAAGGGGGAGTTGGGAAAACCACGATCTCTATAAATCTTGCCCAGGCTTTGTCGATGAAGGGCTATCGTGTGGGGATACTGGATACTGATCTTCATGGACCGAATATCGCAAAGATGCTGGGTGTACAGGGTGAACGGCTCTACTCCAGTGATGAAAACACTATTGAACCGCTTGAGATTCTCACTTCTTTGAAAGAAGGAAAGCCGTTAAAAGTAGTAAGTCTGGCTCTCTCTGGTAACGATGAAGATGAACCTGTTATCTGGCGCGGGCCGATAAAAATCAGTGTAATAAAGCAATTCCTGGCTGATGTGAATTGGGGATCACTCGATTTCCTGATAATTGACTCCCCGCCGGGAACCGGGGATGAACCGCTGACTGTTGTACAGTCTTTACCTGATCTGTCGGGCAGTATTGTAGTAACCACTCCCCAGGAAGTAGCCGTGCTGGATTCACGAAAGAGTATCAATTTTGCTAAAAAAACCGATACCCGCCTGTTAGGGGTTGTTGAGAATATGAGTGGATATGTCTGTCCTCATTGTGGCGAAACTGTTGATTTGTTCGGCAAGGGCGGTGGTGAGAAAGCGGCAAAAGAAATGCAAGTTCCCTTTCTGGGCAGTATCCCTCTTGAGAAAGTACTTATGCAGTCCGGGGATGCAGGGAAGTTATTCCTGAAGGAGTTCCCGGAAAGTGGAAGCGCACGGGCAATCATGGATATTGCAGAAAAAGTACTGGATAATCTGAATGAAAAAAACGGATGACCATTTGGCATGGAAAACTGTAGGCAGGAAAAGGCTGAATGATTTCCGGATATTTACTATGTATCAGGTTCAGCGTGAAACTGCCGGGGGACTGACCGGTACTTTTTATGAGGTTGATGCCCCGGATTGGGTTACCATAATTCCCCATATTATGGATGATAAACTGGGCTCCTGTTTTCTCATGGTTCGTCAGTACCGACATGGAAGTGATGAGATAACACTGGAATTTCCTGCTGGTATAGTCGATGGAGGCGAGGCAGCAAAAACCAGCGCCCATAGAGAGCTTCTTGAGGAGACAGGATACAGGGCAGAATCGCTTACATTGATAGGGGAAGTGTCGCCTAATCCTGCTTTTATGAATAATACCGTTTCGACTTTCCTTGCTGACGGGTTGGAATTGATCCGGGAGCAGGAACTTGATGAACATGAATTGATAGATATTATCCCGATCCCTGTTTATGAGGTAATAGCCTCAATGGGGCAGGGGGAATATAACAACGGTGTCATGATGAGTTCTATGGGTTTTTATCTGCGCTGGATGAACCTGATAAAAACCAATTTGGGGGATTAGCTCAGTTGGCTAGAGCGGTTGGTTCGCAATCAACAGGCCGTGGGTTCGAGTCCCATATCCTCCAGAATTATACATCACGAACTGCACCTGTTTGGATGCTTGCATAAATAGATTCCAGATGACTTTATAGAAAATAATTCATGGTTATATGCTTAATCTCAGCCTCGTCAAACGGTTTCCCGACAACGCTGAATCCCAGTCTGCTATAATAATTAAGAAGATAGTACTGAGCATTCATCGTAAGTTTTTTATAAGCTCTTTTCCCGGCTTTCTCAACAGCGGCCTGCACTAATTTTTTTCCCAGTCCCAAGCCCCTGAATTGTGATAATATGGCAATTCGTTCCAGTTTAACAGTACCGGGGTCAAGGGGGCGAAACCTTAGGCATCCTGCAGATTCATTCCCGCACATGATCACGAAGTGTTCAGATTTTTCATCCTTACCATCCCTGTCTATAGCAGGATCTACCTTCTGACCGATTACAAAAACTTCATTCCTGATAGCAAAGGCAAATTGAAGCAGAGTAAACTCCTGAGAAGGATTGAGGTAAGGCGGCTTAATGCTAAACAGCTCAATTTTCGGCAAAGCCTTTTTCACTGCCGTGCACCTCCTCATTCTGATTGATAAACATAAGAAAAGTATACAGTGTGCAGTGAAAATTGTGAATGAAATATGTTTACTGTTTCCCCTTCCAGACAATCTTTTCAGCATATGGTGCCATTATGTCCCGGTATCTGGACAACAGATCTGGTGAAGTGCGTTTCATTGTACGGTATTCCATACCGGGCAGATCTTCCCGGGGGAGAAAAGGTTGAAGTGTGTGCCGTTTTGCTCCATTAATCATTGAACCGATTTTGTGCATTTCATCATCTGTGTGAAACTTCTCGATAACTGTAGTCCGGAATTCATAATCAGCGGCATGTGCTTTGATAAGCTCTATTGAGGATGCAATATCATCAGTTTTGCTAAACCCGACAAACCCCGGGTAATTATGAAGGGAGCATTTAACATCCATGGCAACATAATCCACAACAGGAAGCAGTTTCTCAAGCATAGCGGGGTTTGATCCGTTAGTATCAAGTTTAATGGCCAGCCCCTGGGATTTCAGCCAGTAAATGATAATGGGAATATCGGGACAGAGAGTTGGTTCCCCGCCAGTTATGGTAACTCCTGAAATCCAATCAATTTCCCGAAACTTTCGGACGGCTTTTGCAAAGGCATCCCGCTTTAACCCTTTTTTACGGATTCCAAGCAGTGGTGCGTTATGACAGTATCCGCAGTTAAAATTACAACCAGAGGTAAAAAATACTGCGGAAATCTTTCCCGGGAAATCAACCAGTGATGGTTTCTGTAAAAACCCGAATAGTGGTGTCAGTTCCGGGATTTGCTGAAAATCTGATTGAATCTTGTTCTTTAACAGTTTTCCCTTGCCTCCAGCAAAATATGCTGAATCATTTTTGGGGTAATAGTACCGGTTGAAGTATAGTCTGTTTGAATACCCAGATAGGTATACAGTTTTGTACTCCCACAGACAGCATCATGTGAGCCGGGAGCTTTGTTTATCACAAATTCATACCTGTCCCGTTCAGTATCAAACTCTTTAATGACAAAGGCCGGTATTCGCTGCGGGTTAATGCATTCGGCATTACAGAAATCTATTAACCCATCCTCTGTCATGATATCAAGATACACTTTTTCAAAATCCTGCCATTCAGTTTTCTCAAGGATTTTATCTACGCGTTTATTAAGCAGTTTGCATTTTTCACAGCCTGCTTTGCCGAATATTACAATCTGATAAGGTCTTAAATCCAAAGCTGTCGCTCCTTCAGTATACAAGTTATGCAAAGCGGATAAGCTCCTCACTCTGTTCAGCTGTTTCTACAGCATAATTACCACGCTGCCGGGCAACCAATTCCCCATATCGTTTAGATTTATTCCAGTTCTGGATTCGGCTGAAATACCCCACAACCCGGGTTTCCCCAAACACATTTGCCGACCCGCAGCGTTCGCAGGTCTCTGACAATCCCCGAAAATTATGGTTGCAATCCATACAGAAAGTGAATTCCGGAGAAATAGTAACCTGTGCACTTTGAGTCCTGAAAAGAACCTCTTTCATCAATGCTGCAATCGATTCAGCTGACGGCTGTTCTTCACCGACGAAAGCATGGGTAATTGCACCGGATTCTATCATACTGTGATATTTGCTCTGAAGACGGATGCGCTCAACCAGGGATATCGGGGCATCTGCGGTCATGTGAATAGAATTGGTGTAATAAATGGAATCTTCATCTTCACCCTTTACTATATCTGTCGCTTCTTTGCTGTAGTATATAAGATCAGTTTTAGCTAGTCGTCTTGCTGCACTTTCGGCGGGGGATTCTTCAAGACTGAATTTCAGGTTGTGTTTGGCAGCTAATTTTTTTGACTTGAGAAACATATGGGCAACTATCTTAAGACCCATATTCATGGCTTCATCGTTTTCGTGCAGTTCCATTCCACTCAGGAAATTTACTGCATCGTTTACCCCGATTAACCCAAGAATGTAGGTTGCTTTGTCCAGTTCTACATAAGGTCTGCCGTCACAAGCCTCTTTACCTAGCTGGTAGAGCGGTCTGCCGGGTTCACTCATCATTTCTTTGATTCTGGCTTTTTTCTGGAGATGTGCCTCAACTGCCAGTTCCATGGTGGTATCCAGTTCACTGAAAAGTCCTGTAAGATTTTTTTCACCTTTCCTGGCCGCCCGGTATGCTGCCTGTGGTATATTGATAGTCACATTTTGAAATCCGCAGAAACGCATGGATTCAGGGTGTTTGAGCATGCGGTTGTCCTGGATAGTGGTACGGAGACGGCAGCAAGCGGATAGGGTTACTTCGTCACGATCAAAAATAAAATAGGTTGACCCGTTCTTGCTTGCCAGTTCGCAGGCCTTCATATAAATCGCGTATTGTGCGGGATCATTAAATGTTTCATCACTAACATGAAAATCACATTTCGGAAACTCAAAAATATGGCCGTTTTTATCACCTTCACCCCAGACAGTAAGAAGGGCTCCGGCAAAATCTCTGGCCTCTTTGGTATAGTCGCCATAGGTAACTATTTTCCAGTCATTTTCATCAATCCCGGCCTCTACTGTTTTATCGTAGACTATTCCTTTATCCGTATCCGTAAGTTCCCTCAACACCAGGTGCCGGTTACCGTCTGTATCAGTGTAGAAAAGATCCATAAGCTTGTTATCGGCATGGTCCAGGTCATCTCTCAGGACCTCCTCAAGAGGAAGTTTTTCTCCATCGATAAAGATCATATAATTACCGCGCGGTCCGATTGCAGGAACATCCTGAAGATACCCAGGAACACCGGTATGAATATTGAAATCAAGGAATAAAGTTTGTCCGCCTCGTGAAAAGGCATTTTGTGCACCGTTAAAGATAAGCTCCTGGGCAATCTGTTTCATCTGTGAGCTTTCCATACCCTCGAGATAGGGTGCATATAGAATGTTGATGTATGCTATTCCCAGAGCCCCAGCGTAATTGGCCTGCATACTTGCCAGGAACGTATTGAGGTGACCTGTCAGGACGCTTGCAGTTCGGGCAGGTTTTGATTCGGTATTAAGGTTGCTGAGGCCGGTGAGGCCGTATTTTTTGATATACTCTATCGAATGAGAAGAGCAGTAGACCCGGTGGGGATATCCAAGGTCATGAAGATGGATAGCTCCGGTATCATGTGCCCGTTTAACTTCAGGTGAGAAAATGGTTTCAAGTCCCCACTGTTTAAGGACCAGTTCAGACAGTCCGAGATTAACTGCCTCAGGGTTGTTGTTCACGATATTGCTGTTTTCTGTTCCTTTTGTGAACATCAGCTGCTCAACGAATTTTTTTGGTATCCGGTATATTGAGAGATCCTGTAGCTGGGCTGTATAGCCCCGGTCAATCATGACATTGTTAACCAGTTCCCGGATCAGCGCGGTATTTAGCAGCTTAAACGAGCCCTTGAGAACCATGTTTTCCACCTCTTTTGCCACGCTGATTGATGCCTCAACAGAAAGGTCTGTTTCTTCGACGATCTGACGGACAATCTCTGTTCTATTCCATGGTTTGGTGATATTTCCTGATGTGGACTCAACAAGGAGAAGGCTGGCATCTGTTACATCAATTTCTGATTTATCCAGATTACTTCGGACACGGATCTGTCTGCGAGCCACTTCCCGCTGTTTCCTGTAGCGTTTATATGCGGAAACTACGGATGCATGACCCTCTTCAGCAAGCGCTATCTCTACAAGATCCTGGACATCCTCAATGTGCGGGGTTCTGGTATTGTCAGCCTGGGTGTGGACATAATATTCTGATGATGGGGTGTTTAGCTGTTCAAGGATAATTTCAGTTAACCGAACTGCTTCTACCGGGGTAATGGAAGACTCCCCGCCGTTTCTCTTTACAGCCTCTCCGGCATTCAGTATTGCTGACTCAATTTTCTCTTTGCTAAATGGGACGATATCCCCGCTTCTTTTCCTGAATCCGTCAAACTGCAGAGATTGGTCCATCATAAATTGCTCCTTTATTTACTATTACTATTTGTTTTTAATTTTTACTTTTTATATATGAAACAGTGCGTCATGTCGAAACCAGAAGTTCACCGGCTGGAATGATCATGTACTTTCCAGACATGTTCTGCTGAATAAAACACTTCACAGAATTTTGTGGATTAGTAAAAAAGATGT
The DNA here is from genome assembly GCA_023139255.1 of Spirochaetales bacterium. Lineage (GTDB taxonomy): Bacteria > Spirochaetota > Spirochaetia > JABMQR01 > JABMQR01 > JABMQR01. Next base: position 3,653 of record JAGLNY010000072.1, on the reverse strand, counting down.
GTCCATCACAACGTCATATACCACTATATATTGTGTGTTGTGGTTTCGTCAATTAAAAAAACACGCTATTTACAAAAAATTGAAATGGTTTTAGTTCACTGAATTAATTGAATCAGCATGAAAACAGGTTTTAATTTAGAGAAAATTCTATTAAAAACAAAAACTTCCTGCTGAATTAATAGCGGATTATCAATCTAACTTCTTTCCTAAAATAAGGATACTGTCAGCTTGATTCTTTAAGGAATCTCTATTGTATTGTCAGGAATATTTGAGGTACAGTGAAGCAATTCTGGAGGACATGATGAAATTTATTTGTATTGGGAAAAACTATCTTGCACATGCACAGGAAATGGGTGGGTTGAAACCTTCTGACCCGATGTTCTTTTTTAAACCTGACAATGCAAATCCGGTAACCCAGGGAGTTTTTCCTTACCCGGATTTTTCCACTGATATACACCATGAAGTTGAGCTTGCCATCCTTATAGACAGAGGGGGAAGAAATATCTCCCAGGCTGAAGCATCATCCTGCTACTCAAAGGTTACCCTTGGGATAGATTTTACTGCCCGAGATCTGCAGAGACGGCAGATAGAGCTTGGTTTTCCCTGGGAGATCTGCAAGGCTTTTGAGGATTCTGCTCCCGTTGGCAGCTGGGTTAATGTACATACATTAGGAAAGGGAGTGCAGGAACTCGCGATTGAACTGCGAATAAATGATGAAACCCGCCAAGTGGGTTATACAAAGGATATGATTTTCCCTGTTGACCAGTTGATTGCTTATGTTTCCCGGTTTGTCTCGATTGATCCGGGAGATATCATCCTGACCGGGACACCTGAAGGAGTTGGTCCTGTACTTCCCGGTGATATACTGGAAGCCTATCTTGAAGGCGACAAAGTACTAGAGGTCGTAGTAACTGCACAGCAGGGTGATTAAGAATCCGGTTGCCCGGAAAAAGTTTTTCCAGGAAAGAGTTGTTAGGAAAGAACCGTTAAATAGTAATCGTTAAGACTCATCCCGGAATACATAAGGGCATACAGGGCTTCAAGGACAATGAATTTGTCCTCCAGTCCTTTTTCCCTTACAAGTTCACCAAGCAGGCGTATAGTCCTGAGCCCCTCAATTACCGTTGAGCTTTTCGGGTCATTAAAGAAACCTTTCCCGATAAGCAGCCCCAGGGTCCTGTTCCTGCTTAGGTCGTTTAGCGATGTAAGACCCAGATCGCCGATACCGCAGTAGTTAAAAATAGTATTACTGCTGCAGCCGTACAGCTCAAGCAGCTCCCGCATTTCATTTACTGCTTTTGTCATTACCAGAAAATCCACATTCGGTGAGTTATAACGTCCGGATACAATACCGATTGCTATGGCATACATGTTTTTCAGGACACTCAACAGCTCGACACCCCTGAGGTCAGCCGCATGATCAAGGGATATCCCTGTTTCCTGAAAGACTTCAGCGATATAAGAAAAATCCTCGGTTGCACCGCCGTAGGTGAGAGCGGATGGGACACCGTTCATGATTTCAACAGCAAAGGTCGGGCCTTTTAGTGATCCGACGCGGGCAAAGGGAATGGAGTCGATAAGAAAGCTGCCGTCTACGGAGAGACCCTTCGCAAGATTTACAATACGGGTTTTCTGCTGCATGTGGGGGAATATTTCATGTGTATATGATTCAATAACCTGAGAGGGGACTGCAAGGAAAATTACATCGGCACTGTAAGCACATGTGATATCAAGAGTTGCGTTAATATCGGCATTGATATGCCTACCAGGGAAGTATTTTGCGTTCTGGTTACACTCATTAATATCCGATACTACATCCGGCTCAATTGTGTAAAGGGTTATCCTGTTCTTCGGGTTCCACGAGAGTCTTTGAGCCAGGGCTGTTCCGAAAACACCGGCGCCGGCTATAACGATTGAATTAGTTTTTTGCATAGAACATAATCTCCCTTTTAAAAACAGCAAACAGTAGGAATTTGAACAGGAGTCTCAAATGATTTTTTGGTAGTCATTTTATAACTAACCCTGGTTTAACATGATTATGGTTATAATCACCAAAAAAATCCAGACCCTGGGAAAAAACTGCCAATAGTTCAATTTACGTTTTATACGTCGTTTCCCTTCGATCTGAACTGCGGGTAACGAACTGCGTGTAAAGAAAAAACTAGTTGTATAAAATAAAACAAATAGTATAATGAAAGAGATTGATGGGATTATGGAGTTTATAATGCTTACCAAGGAAGAAAAATATATCTTAAGAATTCTCTTTAAGAATAAGATTTTTGAAGCTAATGGACAGGCTTTCGAAGATATTTTTACATCGATTATGAATTATAAAGAACCAGGATTTGTGTCCATCAAACCTTGGGGTAATATTGGTGATCGAAAAAACGACGGATATATTCCTGATAGAAGTATATTTTTTCAAGTTTTTGCTCCAGAAGAAATAAAAAAAAGTTACTCAAAAATTATTTCAAAACTCAAAAAAGACTTTTCAGGATTGGTACAGCAGTGGAATCAACCAGTTAAAGAGTTTTACTTTGTTGTAAATGATAAATACCGTGGTGTAAACGCTGATTCTGAACAAGCAATTTCCGATATTGTAAAGATTAATAATTTAAATGACGGGGGTTTTAAGACAGCTAAAGATCTTGAAAACTTACTTTTTTCTCTCGAAGATGATCAGATAATGGTAATTACTGGAATTATTCCTGATCCTGCTAAAATTAAAGTACTTGATTATTCGATTTTAAATGAAGTAATAGATTATATAATGAATATATCTTTACCCAAAGGGGAGAAACCTGATATAAAATTTCCTGATTGGGAAGAAAAAATTAAATTCAACAATCTTACAGAAATAACAACTCATTATCTTAATAATGGGTACATTCAAGTAAATAGCCTTGAGCACTACTTAGTGAATAACAGTAATTTTCTTGCAGATGAGCTTCGAGATAAAATAAATGACATCTATATCGATGAGAAAAATCATTTTTCAGGTGACGATCTTTTTTGGAAAATAGTAGATAAAGCTTCGCCTAAGAATGAGCAAATGTACCAATCAGCTGTTATTGTAATTATGTCAAAGTATTTTGAATCTTGCGATATCTTCGAAGAACCGAATGAGGAGGATAAATGATTCTTCCAACAAAACATACAAATATCGAGCAGTCATTATTAGGTTTTGGTAGTTATATTCTGCAAATAATTGATGATGGTGTTACAATTGATTTCTTGTGGCAGGAATATTTAAAAGATTATAATAATAAGGTGTATTCTAAAAAGCATAGTTTTGACAATATGCTTCTGACACTAGTGTTTCTTTTCTCTGTAAATGCGATAGATGAAGATAATGGAGAATTAAAGAAATGCAACTAGTAAAAGTTTATTCCAACAAAGATAGTTTTAATACTGTAAATTTTAATCTTAATAGACCTAATTTTGTTGTAGCTAAACAAAAAAATCCAGGCTCAAGCGAAGATGGTAAAACATATAATGGTGTAGGTAAGAGTCTACTGGTTCGGATAATTCACTTTTGTTTTGGAGCTTCAATAAAAGATTATAAAGTGTTTTGTGAAAAGTTGACTGGGTGGGAATTTTCTCTAGACTTCAAAATAGGTGTTCAAAATTTTACTGTATGTAGAACGACTGAT
>JAGLNY010000071.1 GCA_023139255.1 Spirochaetales bacterium | reverse complement strand
ATACTAAAATAATGGAGGTATTATGAGTTTAACCAGCGCTGAAATCAGGAATATTGCTATCGTAGGACACAACGGCACTGGGAAAACCACACTATTGGAACATATTCTTTCCAATAGCGGGGCGATTTCCCGATCTGAGACCGTTGATTCAGGAAAAACTGTCAGTGATTACACTGATGAAGAGATCGAAAAAGGGATCTCTATCCATTCATCATTAGCTTGTGTTGATTGGAACAACAAAATGATGAATTTTATTGATACCCCGGGAACATCAGACTTTGTAGGTGAAGTTGTTTCATCCTTCCGAGCCTCAGAATCCGCTATAATGGTTTTAGATGCACGTGCAGGTGTGCAAATTGAGACGATTAAACTTTGGCGCAGACTAAACACACGAAATATGCCGCGGATAGTATTCATAAACAAAATGGATATTGACAGAGCTGATTTTCAGGCTTCTTTTTCAGATTTGGAATCACGATTCAACAAACCTTGTGTTCCTGTTTCCATACCGATTGGCAGCGGAGGATCCTTCAAGGGAATTATTAATCTTATTGAGAATAAAGCCTATTTGGTATCTGAAACAAAAGCTGCTGAAATTCCTGCTGACATGACTGATTCAGTTGAGGAATATCGTCTGGCTGTTATAGAAGCTGCCGCTGAAGGTGATGACTCCTTGATGGAAAAATATTTTGAGGAAGGGACCCTCTCTTCTGATGATATCAGATTAGGACTGATTTCCGGGCTGAGAGAGAATAGAATAGTTCCAGTTCTTTGCGGAAGTGCAGAAAGAGATAATGGGATTGTATCCCTTCTTAACTTTCTCTCTATTGCTGCCCCCTCACCATCTCTGGTAATTGAAAAAGCATCAGGATCCGATGGAAATGAAATTTCAGTCCCAGTTGATGCTAAAGGCAGTGTATCTGCTTTCTCATTCAAAACATCTATAGACCAGTTCTCAGGTAAATTATCTTTTATTAAAGTTATTACCGGAACTGTCACCAGTGATACAGAACTGCAGAATCCTGCACTTGGAAAGAAAGAAAAACCTGGAAAACTCTACAAAACACTAGGAAAAAAACTTATTGAAGTTAAAGAGTTAATAGCGGGTGATATCGGTATTATCTCAAAATCAACAAATCTTCACACAAATAATACTTTATGTTCTCCTGATATCCAGTATATATTTTCTACTCTGGCTCTACCTCACCCAATTCATGCTCTCACAATTTCTGCGGTAGATAAAAAATCAGAAGATAAAATGAATGCAGCTCTCCATAAAGTAACTGAGGAAGATCTGACCTTTCAGGTTAATTTTAATAAAGAGACAAAAGAAAATGTTGTTTCAGGCATGGGTGAATTGCACATAAATATGATTCTTGAGAGGATTAAGGAAAAACAAAAAATACAAATCGTTACCAAAGCTCCCAAAATTGCGTACAGGGAAACAATAACAAAATCATCAAATGCAGAGTACACTCATAAAAAGCAGTCAGGCGGGCATGGACAATACGGTAGAGTAGTAATAAATATAAACCCGCTTAAACGTGGAGAGTATTTTTCATTTGATAATGCAATAAAAGGCGGAGCAATTTCGAAAGGTTACATGCAGGGCATTGAAAAAGGACTGCATGAAGCAATGTCTGAAGGCTTTTTAGCTGCTTATCCTCTTGTTGATATTGGCGTGTCGATTGTAGATGGTAAAGAACATCCAGTGGATAGTTCTGAAATGGCTTTTAAACTTGCAGCCAAGGGAGCCCTCAAAACTGCAATGGAAAAAGCTAATGTAGTGCTTCTGGAACCGATAATGAAATTGGAAGTTTTTATCGAAGATCAGTATTTAGGTGATATTCTGTCAGACTTAAGTGGAAAACGAGGACGGGTCCTTGGCCAGGAAGACATTGGAGGCGGATTAACACTTGTTCAGGCACGTGTACCGCAGGGTGAGATGCTGAAATACGCAATTGACCTTAAATCAATAACTTCCGGCACCGGCTCTTTTGAACTTGAATTTGATCATTACGAAGCTGCAACAGGAAAAGTTGCTGATGATGTGATTAAAAAGGTTAAAGAAGAAGCTGGTTAGGAGTTAGGAGTTAGGGGTTAGGTGGTTTGGGGGAGGAAGAAAAAAGCTTCCGATCTTCTTCAATCTTCCGGTTTTCTGTCCTCGGTCTCCGGACTCCCTTTCCTTTTCTAACTTTTTTCATACCAAATTTCATGTATAGTATGGTTTTTATCAAGCCCTTTTTGTTCGAACTTTGTAGAAGGTCTCCATTTAACCGGTTCACAATAGCCTGTTTTTGAAATATTTATCAAACCTTCAACCTGATTAAACTCCTCAAGCATCCACTCAGCATAATGAGTCCAATCAGTTACAGAATAGATATAGCCCCCAGGAATAAGCTTTTCCAGCATGATCACGATAAAATCCTTTTGAATCAATCTTCTTTTATGATGCTTTTTTTTGGGCCAGGGATCAGGGAAAAAAATATGAAACCCTGTGATAGAATTGTTTTGTATCATATCCTGTAAAACATCTACTGCATTAAACCGAAGTATTCGTATGTTTTTCAAAGAACGTGCATTAATCTCATGCAGAAGCCGGCCTATTCCCGATTCAAACACCTCTATACCTAAATAATTATTTTCCGGGAATGTTTCTGCAATTATTGAAGTAGTTACCCCCATCCCAAAACCTATCTCTACAATCAGTGGATTTGTGTTCTGAAAGACCTCTTCTACCTGTAAAATCCGGGAAGTAAAAGGAAGACAATATTTTTTACCATATTTTTCGATAGCGTTTTTTTGCAAATTCGTTAATCGCCCACCCCGCAGTACAAAACTGCGAATACTGTTTTTGTCATCTTTTACAACTTTCCGGTTAAGGTTCATTCCATTTCCTATTTTAAACTAGTATCTTCACAAAAGCCGCTGTAATTTTTCCAATATAAATAGGCTTTTATCTTTCAGTGAAACTGCATCGGTTTTCATAGTTAATATATTAGGATGTTTCTGGTCAATGGATAAAGCCCCGCTGCTCTCCCGGATCATATCAATCAATCTGTCAATTGCTATGTTTGCAACCCTGGAAAATTCTACCCTGACAGTACCTTTTGATTCCCTTAGCTGATATATTGCAAGTTTTTTGCATAACACTTTGATTTCCGCAATAAAAAGCAAGTTCAGGACATCGTCCGGGATAGGTCCAAATCTATCCTCCAGCTCCGAAGTAAGTTGTTTTAATTCAATCTCTTTCTGAATTACGGCTATTTTCCTGTAAATTTTAAATTTTGTTCCTGGATCCAGTATATAGGTATCAGGAATAAAACCCGAATAATCGAGGTCAAGAAATACATCTTCATCAATTGATTTTTCAGAATCTGTCATTTTACTAATAGTTTCATCGAGTATACGCAAATACATATCAAGCCCGACAGCCTGCATCTGACCGCTCTGCTCCCTGCCAAGCAGGTTGCCTGTACCACGCATCTCCATATCTTTCATCGCAATTTTGAAACCGGAACCAAGCTCAGTGTGCTCCGACAATATTTTCAGTCTCTTCATGGCTATTTCGGAAAGAGCTTTCTGGTTTGGGTAAAACAGGTATGCATACGCTTCTCTGTCAGACCTGCCGACTCGTCCCCGAAGCTGGTAAAGCTGGCTTACCCCATATCGATCCGCCCTGTCGATAATTATGGTATTAACATTAGGAATATCAATCCCGTTTTCTATAATTGTTGTTGCCACAAGGACCTGATACCCATTATGTACAAAAACCCGCATTTTATCTTCCAAAGTCTCGGGATCCATTTGTCCATGGGCAAAATCTATGCTTACTTCCGGCACAATATCCTTCAGCATGCTAACGACTCTGTCGAGCGTCTCAATTCTGTTATGAAGATAGAAAACCTGCCCGCCCCTTTTCGTTTCACGCAAAATTGCTTTTCTCACCTCATCTTCTTCATATTCCTGGATTATCGTTTTTATTGCGCGGCGCTGAATAGGAGGAGTTGCCAGCAATGACATATCCCGGATTTTTAGCAATGACATATAAAGGGTTCTGGGGATAGGAGTTGCTGAAAGTGCAAGACTATCTATTGATGTTTTTATCTCCTTGATTTTTTCCTTATCTTTTACCCCAAAACGTTGTTCCTCATCAATAATGAGCAGGCCTAAATCTTTATAGACTATATCTTTCTGAATAATACGATGGGTACCTATTAAAATATCAACTTGTCCCTCGGCTAACTTTACCAGAGTTTTTTTCTGGTCTTTCTTCTTTACAAGCCGGGACAACATGCCGACACGCATCGGGAAAGACCCAATTCTTTCAGATATTGTGTCATAATGCTGTTCTGCAAGAATAGTTGTCGGAGCTAAAAGGGCAACCTGTTTTCCGGCCATCACAGCCTTAAAGGAAGCCCTAATCGCAACTTCAGTCTTCCCATACCCGACATCGCCGCAAATTAGCCTATCCATTACTATAGGCTGTTCCATATCGCTTTTTACATCCTGTATACAGGAAATCTGGTCTTCTGTCTCATCATACTGGAACATAGCCTCAAACTGGAGCTGCCAGTCAGTATCTTTTGGGAAGGCTGTTCCCTTTGCCTGTTTTCTCCTTGCATACAGATGGATCAGTCTTTCAGCAAGATCCTCAGCACTCTTTTTTGCTTTTTTCTTCTTTGCTTCCCAGGAAGTTCCGCCCAATGTATCAAGTCTCGGGGCTGACCCGTCCTTCCCTATATACCGCTGGACTAAATTAGCCTGCTCAATCGGGATGAATATATCCTCATTATCAGAATATTCAATCTGTATATAATCCCGTTCTTTACCTAAAGCCTTAAGACGGTCAATTTTTTTAAACTTGCCTATTCCATAGTTAATATGAACCACATAATCTCCCGGTTCCAGATCAACAAATGTATCCAGAGGGGATACATTTGTATGATGAAGAGCTTTTAAGGATTTTTTTCTGCGCCCAAATATCTCATGGTCACAAATGACAATTATCTGCTCTTCCGGTATAGAAAAACCCTCACTTATCTCCAGTGGTATAATTGATACTTGATCATCCTTGAGCATTAACTGTAAACGCTGTGCCTGATTGTTCGTACCGGAAAAAATAGTGATGCTGTAACCATCCCGTTTCAGTACCTGAAGTTCATCCCTAAAGTAGTTGAAATTCCCGAAATATGATCTGGCTCCCATGATATTGTGGCAAAAGGATCCATTCTTTTGACCTCTCAAATCCTCCACTACCACAGTATTGACATGGTTCTCAATATAAAACGTATAGGGAAATAAGATTTCATCAGGTCGTTTTGAGTTTCGATCCTGCCGGAATGCTTCACGAAACATTTTTTTTGCTTCCAGTGTTATTGACTCATAAGAGGCTTCTAATCTTTGTTCTCCAATTAACACGACGAGATCATCCTGAGATATATAAGAATTTATTGCACAATGCTGTTCTTCTTTATTTCCACTAGTCTCTTTTTGAAGATATAGGGAGTATTCCTGCAATGTGGTAAGTGTTTCCTGCCCTATCGGATCATACGTACTAATTTTTTCAACTATATCCCACTCGATATAGATACGTATCGGATATTCGGAATCGAAGGGGTAGATGTCCATAACCTCCCCCCTGACTGAAAATTCACCAGGCATTGTAGTTGCCGGTACGCGGATAAGCCCAATTGCTGCAAGATCTTCTGCAAAATCAACTGCCCGGAATGTATCTCCTTTCCTGATTTGGACTTTCGAATCACTAATAAACACAGGGGATGGTACAGGAGTGGAGAAAGCCCTGAGCGAGGTAATAATAACAGCTTTCTCAAGGTTTTGTATCTCAGAAAAAGTTTTTATTCTTTTATATGAGCTTGAATCATATACTTCATCTGAATACAATTTCAGGCCTGTGTTCTCAATTCTTATCAGGCTGCACCCTAAAACTGTGAGATTCTTCATCATACTTGCGGCTTCATCCTCTGTTGGAAGGACAACCCATGTTTTCTGTTTGCCGCTCTCCAAAGACAATTTTATAAAAGCAGCCAGTACAAGACCCTCAAGACCTTCTGTGTATATTGGGGCTCTGTCACCAGTCTTACCGTAATCCTGGAAAGTCTGATAAAACGATGATTTTCTGATATATTTATATAATTTCTTTTCTAATGCTGTTATCATAACCAAAAATAACCTATCACAGAGGAAGGCGGTAATCAATATGAAAGTATTTGACAAATTGGAAGAAGCTGTCATTTTCTGCGGAAATTATGCTGTAAAACAGCAGCGGCTTGTTAATAGAAATTACAAAAGTGATGGTTCTGTGCTTACAGAGACAGATTTGTATATAGATTCCTATTTGAAAAATATTATTAATGAAAATTTCCCGAATTCTGCTTTGATCACAGAAGAATCAGGATCTACTCATAATTTACAGAAAGCTACTCCTGAATACTACTTTATTCTTGATCCTATCGATGGAACAGATATGTATAGTCAGGGGGCACCCGGTTGGTGTATAGCAATAGGAATTCTTGATGAAAGGCTTTCACCTGTTGGATGTATGATTAACGCTCCCCGCTGGGGTCTTGGGACAAAAAATGGTTTGTTTCTTAGGCTGGATCCAGGAGAATCACTGTTTCTCAATCATTCCCTGTTTTCTCTAGCTAAACCACAAGATTCAGTCAGGCAGATCGCAATGAGCTCTGATACTCACCGATGTCTGGATATCAGTAAATATACGGGGAAATGCAGGACTTTCGGAAGCAGTATTATTCATCTGCTGGCGCCTGTTATTCATAGTCAGATTGATGCCGCAATATGTACTTCAGGTTATATCTGGGATATTGCTGCAGCGCACAGCGTTTTGAGGCATCTTGGTTTATCGATACAAAAAGCTGATGGGACATATTTTTTATATTCTGAACCCCTGCTGCAGGGAAAACCAAATAAAGAGATTCTTTTTGCGGGATCAAAAAACCAGTGCGATATCCTGAGGAAGGTCCTTTGTGAATGAATAGGTCAATACTTAGGAGACAGAAAACAGGAGACGGGAGGACGAAAGATTTAGAAATTTTCTCGATTTCCAGTTTTCTTTCTCCAGTCTCCGGCTTCCCTTATACCCTTTCACAGACTTCATCTAGAGACTTAATCTACTAATGAACGCTGTTTCCATCGTCTTGCAAGGTAAATAAATGGTGTATCCGCAGCAGCAACGACCCACTTAAGCAGGTATGTTGTTAGAGCAATCTGTAAAAGAATACTCATAGGAAACACGCCGATAAAAGCAATACTGATGAATATGATTGTATCAATTATCTGGCTGACCATGGTACTTGCATTATTTCTCCACCAGATATATTTAGGATCCGGGTTACGTTTTTTCCAAAAATTATATGCCCAAATATCATGTAATTGTGAAACTCCATAAGCAACTAAACTTGCCAGTGCTATACGCGGCATGAGACTGAAAATTTCTTTCATGCTGCTATGTACAAAGTCCGAATCTGCCGGTACGAACCAAATAGCAATATTCATAACAATAGTCATTATCAGCAGTGAGAAAAAACCGATCGCAACAGCTTTTACAGCCGCTTTTTTTGAGTAGTTTTCGCTCAGGATATCTGTCACAAGAAAGCTTGTTGCATATACAATATTGCCTAAAGTAGCTTCTATCCCAAAAAGGTTAATTGTTTTTGTAACCTGTATATTTGCAATTATCACAGCAATTGGAATCCAGATAAATAATCCTAATTTTCCCCACAATCGATAGCTCAACATAATTGCTGAAAAATTAATCAGCAGCATTAATAACCAAAGTAGTTCATTCATTTGTTCAATACCTCATGGAATAGTTGTATATTATAATCTTTTTTGTTCTCTACATTAATAAATAAAGTATTTTTTGCATCACAATGTAAATACGAACAAAGTTGTTCAACAATTTCAATTCTGATAATAAAAATAATCAATCCTTTATACCTATTGATCAGTTTTTTTGCAATACCTGCATACCCAAAACCATCCAGTTCCATAGGTCCAAGCTCATCAATGAATAGAGCCATACAATCTTTTGATGCAGTAGAAATTACTTCCGCAGCCCAGGATAAAACTTCCTGATCCATAAAAAATCTGCCGGCTTTCAGGGTGCTCCCAAACGGTTTTTCAGTGGAAAGCAGTTTCCTTTCCTCTCCGGTTAGAATATCTACAGCAGAATAAAACATTTTTTTCCCATATCTTTCAGTAGTATCCGGGTTGGTTACTATTCCTCCTGCACTTATGCCCTGTTTTTTCAGCATGGATACGCATTCCCATGCAAACGTAGTTTTCCCGCTTCCCTTTTTCCCTGTTATCACGATAATACGCTGTCTTTCCATAATGAAAAATTCTAAATGATTTATTTTTTCCTGTATATAGTAAAAATATCCGTTTATCATATAGAATAGAGTGTGAGAATCAATTAAGGAGATACTGTATGGCAGGAAGAAAAGAACCGAAAAGGAGAGTGACCGTTTTTGTTGGGGATAAGACTATCCCGCTTAACCCGTTCACCCAGGATATAGTAGCTGAGATAAATCTTGCAGTGATTAAATCCTTGAAAAAAGTGACAGAGACAGAGGTTGATAACGTTCAGATTAAAATTTCTATCGATCCGCTGTCTTAATAAAGTAATATTCCATTCTGTATTGCGGCGCATGACGCCACATTACTTTGCTAATCCAGGTACCTACCCTGAAGCCCTGAATTTATAGCTGCATCCAGTTGCCTTTTGTCTGAAGTAATAAAAAGATCTGCTTTCCATTCTAAAGCGCAAGCAATATGTAAGGCATCCATAGCACGCAGCACATTATTCTCTAAAAGTTTTACTGAACGCGAAACAACGGCAGGAGTGACCTGCAGGATAGTTGCATCATGGACATCATCCAGCAACTGCATCTTTATTTCCCGATATTCCCCATCAGTCAAAGCTTTTTCCCTTAATCGTCGATTTAGTCCGGAAATAATCTCCGGGACTAAAATTACACAAAAAGCCAACTCAGAGGCTCGCTGAAGTTCATTATCAAGTTTATCACTGCCTACTTCCAGGATATATCTTTTAGCGAATGAGGAAGAATCTACTACCAACTTCATCGACCACTCTCACGCTCTTCAATAATTGTAGAAGATAGATCTTTTCCATGAATTTTCAAATGGATTCCCGGCTTTTTCCATGCGGGTGTCTTCAGGTCCTCATCAGAAAAGGGAACTACTTCGGCTACTGGTTTCCCATGGCGTAAGAGAACGAGTGACTCCCCATGCTCAACTTCGGTAATATAACCTGATGCATTATTACGAAAATCTGTAAATGCTATAGTTTTCATTGTAATGTCTCCTGTAGTGTACAATCTAGTGTACATTCATGTAACTGATTTGTCAATCAGTCAGTGATGTAGTTAATTAATCTAAGATATCGAATGTATAAATTCGTAAAAGTGCAAAATGCGCTTGCTGGTATCGCGATGTAACAGTAAATGTTCAAAGTCCATCTGTTTATGCTTCAGATCAACCGATTGCAATGACTTATCAACAGCAGCCATCAACTCCTGTAAATCATGAATTCCACAGCATGATGCAAGAAATGAATAATCAGGCTTTGTCTGTGGCAGAAGAAACATAACATCATAATAATCCCTACCTTTGCTTCTATCCAACATTGCTGAAATTTTCATTGCGCATAGCACCGCATTGGATGGGACCGGAAATGAGAAAAAGAAACCGCACCCTTTGATGAAACCTATAGTCGGCTCATAGGGAATGCCCTGATCCTGAGCTTCGAGCTTCAACATGAA
>JAGLNY010000070.1 GCA_023139255.1 Spirochaetales bacterium | reverse complement strand
GGCTGTTCATCCGGTTTTCCAAAAAACGATAAAACAGTTGTTTGACGAAATACAGAGTCCATGAGCTAATAGAGGGAGACCCGACTTGAAATGATGATAATGATAGATAATTATGATTCATTTTTTTATAACATAGTCAGATATTTCGAAGAATTGGGCGAAAGAATTTTGGTTTTTCGTAATGATAAGATAACTATCAATAACATAAAAAAATTAAAGCCAAACGGAATAATACTATCTCCCGGCCCTTGCACACCTTTTGAAGCAGGTATTAGTATGCAAATTGTTGAGTGCTTAAAGGGCAGCCTGCCGATTTTAGGAGTATGCCTTGGACTTCAAACCATTGCGCAGGTTTTTAATGCAAAGATAGTAGAAGCAAAAGAACCTGTTCATGGAAAGATATCAACAATAGTGCATGATAATAGAGGATTGTTTAAAGGCGTAAAAAGTCCCTTGAATGTTACAAGGTATCATTCTTTAATCATTGATAATGATGTACCTGATTGCCTGGAAGTTTCAGCAAGATCTCTGGACGGCACAATAATGGGCCTTAGGCACAAAGAGTATAAAATTGAAGGAGTTCAGTTTCACCCTGAAGCACATTTAACAGAATGCGGCCATGATCTTTTCCAGAATTTTATTGAATTCTGTACAGAACGGTAAATCATATGAAACCAGTTTATAAAGAGATAGAAACAAATTTAACTCCTTTTGAAATATTTTTACGATTCAGAAATGAAGAGGGAATAATTTTTCTTGATAGTGGAATGGATGAGAAAAAGCTGGGGAGATATTCTATCATTGTATTCAATCCTTTTATTACATTTAAAGGAAAAGATAACGAAATTTTAATACGCAGGAATGGTAACACTGAAAAAAGGAGTGCCGATTATTTAGAAACATTTAGGGATTTGCTCAAAGAATATGCTTATAACAATGAAACTAACTTGCCTTTTCTGGGAGGGGCAGCAGGATATTTTGCCTACAATGTGGGGAGAGCAATAGAAAACATCCCCAAGACGGGAATGGAAGATGTAAGTATACCTGATATATATTTCAATTTTTATGAGGGAAGCATAATTATCGATAATGTAGAGAAGAAAGTGTATGTTACCCATTTGAATATTAATACTTACTCTCATACATATTTTTCTTACGTTGAGAAAAAATTATCCGATTACCAAAACACTGTCGTTAAGGAGCCATCATCTAAAACCAGTAAAACCGGGAAAATTGTTTCTAATGTTACTAAAGAAGAATATATTGCTGCAATCAATAAAGTAAAAAAATATATTCTGCAAGGTGATACCTATGAAGTAAATCTGTCTCAACGTTTTGAAGTGCCAATACATAAATCTGCCTTCTCAATTTATAGTGCATTACGTGAAATAAACAGGGCACCATTTGCCGCCTTTTTAACGTTAGATGGATTTAGTGTAATTTCCAGTTCCCCTGAAAGATTCATAAAAATAAAAAACCGAAAAATCGAGACAAGGCCTATTAAAGGGACAATAAGAAGGGGAAAAGATAGAAAAGAAGATGAATTGAACAGACAAATCCTTTTGCAGAGTGAGAAAGATAAAGCCGAATTATTAATGATTGTCGATTTAGAACGTAGTGACTTAAGTAAAATATGCAAAAAAGGTACCGTGAAGGTTGATGAACTATTTAATTTGGAAAAACATCCTACCGTTTTTCATTTGGTGAGTAATATCAGTGGAGAACTAAAGAAAAAGGTTGATATAGTTGATTGTATAAAGGCTATGTTTCCCGGAGGTTCAATAACAGGAGCCCCAAAGATTCGCTCTATGGAGATTATTGACGAGTTGGAACCACATACAAGGAACATCTATACAGGAAGTATCGGGTATATAGGATATGATGGAAATGCAGACTTAAATATTGTAATTAGGACTATTTTAGTAAAGGATAACAGAGCTTTTTTTAGTGTAGGCGGTGCAATTACATGGGATTCCATAGCTGAGGACGAATACACAGAAACTTTAGACAAGGGTAGAGCCCTAATGAAGGTATTATCATGATAATAATTAACAACAGCCCAAAAACAGACCTGGAACTCGATGATGGATATTTTCTTTCTCACGGTGTTTTTGAGACTATGCTCGTTTTGGACGGAAAAGGGATGTTTCTGCAGGAACATATAATACGTTTGAATAAAGGTATTAATTTTCTATCAATTAAGACAAGGATTTCCGAAAAAGAAGTTTTAGAAAAAATAAGATATTTTTACCATGCCTTGAAAGTTGAAAAGTTTGTTTTAAAGATACATGTTAGTGACAAAAACGTTGTATATTCCACAAAAGAATATTCGTATAAGCATGAAGATTATTTCCATGCAAATTTGGGAATATCAGAAATCAGAAGAGGAAATAGCCCTATCCATTGTTACAAAACAACTAATATGCTTGAAAACAGTCTGGAGTTGAGAAAAGGCAAAGAAAATGGTTGTATTGATGTGTTGTTGTTAAACATGAAGGAAGAAATATTAGAGGGATGTATATCCAATGTTTTCTTTGTATATCAGAATAAAATCATGACACCTACGCTTGAATCAGGAATTTTGGACGGTGTTATGAGAAGATGGGTTATTAATAATTTTGATGTGCAGGAAGAGGTAATAACAAAAGAATTCATGGAAAAAGCAGAGGGTGTTTTTATTACAAATTCATTAATGGGTATTATGCCGATAAAAACACTGGTTAATAAAACATTAGGTTCTTTTCAAAATAAAGTAATCCAGTCTGTCTATCAGCAATACTGTTCACTGTGCAAATTTGGGTGAAAGTGGATCCAGCAGCGGGGTGATTGTCAGCACCGGAGAGTTTACCGGTATATCCCTGACAATTTTTGTAATATACTTCACCTTTACTACATATCATACGTATATTAAAGAGGTAAGAACCGGAGGCTTTATGGAGACTGTTGGGACTATTGAGAATATGGCGGTTGAAAAATCATATACTCACTCTTTTTCCGTTGAAGGTATGACCTGTGCTTCATGCGTCCGCATCGTTGAGCGCACGCTGAAAAAAATGGATAGTGTTTCCTATGTATCGGTAAACCTTGCCACAGAGAAAGCGTTGGTCTTATCAGAAAAACCTCTGGATCTTGAGGTGATTAAACACAAAATAGCCGAGACAGGTTATGCCTACCGTGATCGGGGACCGACTGAAGATCTTCTTACCCGCCGCTTCCGTGCAGCAAGAGGGCGGTTCATCCTGGCTCTGACGGTAACAATACCACTCATGATCCTGATGATACTCCACATGAGCGGGATCCATATTCCCGGCTTTCTCTACATGGAACTAATCGCCGCTGCCTTTGTACTTTTTGTTCCCGGCATAACTGTTCTGAAGGGTGCCTACATAGCTGTTTCCCATAAACACACCAACATGGATACCCTCATATCCCTGGGAGCACTATTCTCCTGGGCAACCGTTGGGCCAGCCCTCTTCGGCATGCCCATTATGAGTTTCGGCTCAATCTCTGCCATGCTGATAGCATTTCACCTCACGGGAAAATATATTGAGTCCCGGCTTAAGTACCGGGCTGCAGCAGATATCCGCTCACTGATTGAAGTCCAGAGCAAGGACGCCCTGGTACTGACCCCGGATGGAAAAGAATTGACTGTCCCGGTAGAGGCAGTGAAATCCGGATCTCTTGTGCTCGTTAAAACCGGCGAGCGTATCCCGTTGGACGGAATTGTGTCCCGGGGAACAGCTCTTGTAGATCAATCCATGATCAGCGGCGAGCCCATGCCGGTACGGAGGGACGGAGGAGAAGAGGTTATCGGCGGGACCCTGGTTACCCAGGGAGTCATTACCGTGGAAGTCACCAAGGTTGGTGAGGACTCTTTTCTCTCCAATATGATAAAACTCATAGAGGAAGCACAATCTGCCAGCGTTCCGATCCAGGCTTTCGCTGACAGGTTAACCAATATCTTTATACCCGTAGTATTCTCGCTTGCTGTACTTTCAGCGGCAGCATGGGGATTTCTTTATCCGTTCCTTCAGGGATACTTAAGCAGCATTTCGGCCTACCTGCCTTGGATAATCAGCGATGCAGGTGCTTTCTCATCCGCAGCAGCTGTTTTTGTTGCGGTGTTGGTAATTGCCTGTCCGTGTGCCCTTGGTCTTGCCACACCTATGGCACTGATAGCCGGAAGCGGGGCTGCCGCAAAACGGGGAATTATTATCAAGGATGGAGAGGCAATCCAGGGAGCAAAGGATATTGAAGTAATTCTCCTCGATAAAACCGGGACTATCACCTCAGGGAAACCTGTTGTATCTGAGACCAACCTGACTTTTGATGATCTCCAGGCAGTTGCTGCAGTGGAAAAATTCTCCACCCACCCGCTTGCTGCCTCAATTTCAGCGTATGCAGCGGCAAAATCCGACAGCACATTACCGGATAATTTACCGGAAGCTGAGCAGATTGAGGAAACCGCTGGGAAAGGCATCAGCGGACTGGTAAACGGGTTCACCTACTTCCTGGGCAGGCCGCTGGCTGACAATCCTGACTATACCCGGCATATGGAAACCGGTGCTACTGTCATCGGCGTTTGGAAAACGAAATCAGGCGTTTGGAAAGATACTGCCCCTATAGGATATATTGCTATATCTGATACTATAAAACCTGAGGCAAAGAAAGTAATCGCTATACTAAAGAAGAGTGGGATTACTCCGGTTATGGTTACCGGGGATCAGGAAACGACTGCCCTTGCCGTAGCCAAACAGGTCGGGATCAGTACTGTTCACGCCGGACTGCACCCGGAAGACAAACTGGAAATACTACGCTCCTACCAGAAAGCGGGTAAGAAAACTGCCATGGTGGGAGATGGGATAAATGATGCTGCAGTATTGAAAGCGGCAGACCTGGGAATTGCCCTGGGTACCGGTACCGACCTCTCTATAGAGAGTGCGGATACTGTTATCGTCTCCGGCAGCCTGACCAGGATTCCCGATACCATGGACCTTTCCAGGTTGACCTTCCGAAAAATCAGACAGAACCTTTTCTGGGCACTGTTCTATAATGCCGTTGCCCTTCCCCTTGCTATGGCAGGGCTCCTGCACCCGGCAATAGCCGAGATTGCAATGACATTCAGTTCAATCAATGTCATACTGAATTCCATGAAAATACGATCATTTACACCACAACTGGAGGATACCAATGAGTAATAACTATAAATTTTCTGTCCCCGACATGTCTTGCGAACACTGCAAAATGCGCATCTCCAATGCCCTTTCAGCAGCAGATGTTGAGAGCTTCGATGTCGACCTCAGCACAAAACTGGTAACCGTTACCGTATCCCCTGAGATGTCCGCTGAATCTGTAGTTGATTTAATTGATACTGCCGGATACGATGCGGAATTGATACGAAACTGACAACCTTAATCCCTTACTCTTCAGCTTCCCCATCACCCAAACCCGCACCTAAGGCAAGCTCTTCGACTGTAATATCGGTAATGTCTGCTATTCCCCTTTGGTATAGCCCAAAAACCGCCTTTTCCCCATCTGTCTGATCATCCTGTTCTCTCATCCCCCCAAACAGCACCGTTATGATATCAGCAATGAAAATGCTTTCCAGTGGTTTTGCAGGAATATAATTCTTCCCCTGCCGATCAATACTGATAATAAAACCTGCTTTCTCAAACAGATCCAGGAACATAAATAGCCGGCTGTCAGGTATCCTCAGCTCCCTGGCAAGATCCTTTGCCTGAACCGCTCCCTTTCCCTCAAGAAAATACCGTGCTACCAAAAGAATGATATCGATTCCGTTTGACAATTGAAGAGAAGGCGGTTCCTCGTGTCCCTTTTTTTTCTCCATATCAGGCCGGTACTGGTGTACGTACGCAATCTCCACCGCCCCGAATATGATTATCCAGAGAAAAAACACCCAGAAAAGTACGATGAGAATTGATGACAAGGATCCGTAAATAATCGAGTAATTAACTATTCTTATCACCACATTACTGAAAACGGCATTGGCTATCTGAAATGCGATAGTCCCGCAGATTGACCCGATCAGGGCACTTTTCAGCTTTACTTTGGTACTTGGTACCCAGAAAATCAGCATAAAGAGCACGAGCCAGATGAGGACCCATGGTCCAATAAGCGCAAGAAGCCGGAAAAACCATTGGGTCAGGATATTTGACCCGACAAGATTAAGAAACCAGTTGCTGAGAAGTGATGTGACACTGAAGTATGCCCCCAGCAGGAGCGTTCCTATTATCAGGACAGTAATAAATTGTGCAAACCTTGCAATCCTGTTTCGATTTCTGGGAGTGTGGTATATCTGGTTAATCGTAATCCAGACCCGGTTGATAAGGAAAACAGAGGTTACGAGAAACGAGACAAGGCCCAAAACCCCCAATCCACCGGCATTTCGAATAAATCCGTCCAGCAAATCAGCAATCTCCGCTCCGGCAACTGTCCCGAACTGTTCAACAAATAGATCACTAAAATAGAAGACCGCAGATTCGAACACCTTGAATGCCGCGAGCAGCGATACGATAAAGGTAACAAATGGTACTATCGAGATTAAAGTGGTATAGACGACACTTGATGCAAGAATAAAACAGCGGTCGCTGTCAAAATGTTTTGCGGTTAACACGATAAAAGAACCAAGCCGCTT
Organism: Spirochaetales bacterium; assembly: GCA_023139255.1. Taxonomy (GTDB): domain Bacteria; phylum Spirochaetota; class Spirochaetia; order JABMQR01; family JABMQR01; genus JABMQR01. The sequence goes on along the minus strand of JAGLNY010000070.1, from coordinate 7,506 downwards.
CAGGGAATGTGAAAATCCTGACGACTGGTTATTCACAATGGGGTCGTTACTCATTGCTGCATTGTACCGCTCACAGGAGTAATTGACAAGGGTTGTTGCAAATTTAACTGGAACCGATTACTATAGATCAGATTTTGGGAATGGGAGAAAATCAGTTGGAACAATGGCTTCTTGATTTAATGCAGAATTTTCCTATTGTTGTGCTTTTTACGGTCATATTTGCAACCCTCTATCTCTTGAGTAAGGGTGCGGATATCCTTGTTGATGAGGCTGTTAGTCTCTCAATCCGCTGGGGAATTCCCAAAGTTATTATTGGTGCAACTATTGTCAGCCTGGGAACTACGCTGCCCGAAGTAACCGTATCTGTAGCTGCCGCAATTGGCGGGAATCCCGATATCGCGCTGGGAAATGCTGTAGGTTCGATTATTTGCAACACCAGCCTTATTATTGGGATAGCTGTTCTTATAAAACCGCTTCCTGTTCATCGTTCTATCACAGACAGACAAAGCACCATACAGCTTATAACAGGTGTGTTGGTTATTATCTCGGCAATCTCCTGGACCTCTTTCTCAGGATTATTCTCCCAATCCGGATCCATTCCCCAGTGGGTGGGATTTGTATTTCTCTTCCTGCTTGTACTCTACCTGCTGGATACTTTTCGACGTGCGAAAACCGGTAATTTTGAGGATGCTGATATTGAAGAGGAAGTTTCTCATATTGATTCAGGGCCAATAATACTTGTCCTGCTAAAACTTTCCCTGGGTCTCTTTCTCATTATTATAGCATCAAAAATACTGCTGCCTACCGTGCAGATTACCGCGATAAAACTGGGAATTCCTAACAGCATCATCGCCGCAACACTCATCGCTTTCGGGACATCGCTGCCGGAACTTATTACAGCAATCCAGGCAACACGGAAGGGCCACGGCGAACTTGCTGTAGGAAACGTAATTGGTGCAGATATCCTGAATGTACTCTTTGTAATCGGTGCTTCAGCTGCGGTTACCAGGAATGGCCTGACAGTTCCCCCATATTTCTACTGGTTTCATCTGCCGATCATGCTGGGGATCTTGATATTCTTCAAGTTCATCCTGCATGTTCCTTCCAGGAAGATCAAAAGATTGCCGGGAATTATCCTGTTAGTGGTTTATGTGGTGTTTTCTGTGCTGAGTTATTTACTGATATAGCGATTTTCATCGGGCTGCTTCAGCTTTCAGTTTTATTTTCTGCAGTTTGTCACGTATCCAGTCCTCAATTATCTGTCCTATCTCGTCGCGGTTAGTCTCATTGAGTGTTTCATGCCTGCTTCCCTTGAAAAGTTCCATGGTAACATCCTGAAAATCGAGTTTCCGAAATGATTTATAGACTTTCCGGACTCCTTTGCCGAACTCTCCAACGGGATCCATTTCCCCGCTTACCAGAAGTATTGGGGTAGTTTTCTGCATTTTTATAAGATTGGATTTTTTATTGATGAACCCCAGTCCCATAAGCAAGTCTTCAAACAATTTTGATGTGCAGATGAATCCGCAAAACGGATCATCAACATATGCATCAACCTGATTCGGGTCGCGGCTTAGCCAGTCAAACTTTGTCCTGTTCGGCTCAAAAGCTTTCCCGTATGAACCAAATGACATATGATCAAGCCGCTTATTTCTTTTTCGCGGTCCGCTTTTTTTTACTGCGTTTTTCGCGATAATTTTCCCAACTTTTCCGGGAATTCCGGGATCTGCAGCAGTACCGGATAATATTACTGCGTCGTAGGAACCAGGGTGAAGGATCATCAGCGTTCTGGCAAAAAATGAGCCCATACTATGGCCAAACAGCACAACAGGTTTTCCCGGTTCTTTTTCCCTGACTATTCCAGTCAGTTCCAATACATCTTCCACTGCCCTGAACCATCCGTTCTCATCAGCAAAATAGCCAAGTTCCTGCTCTTCTCCTGCTGTTTTTCCATGACCCCGGAGATCTTCAGCATAAACCGAATATCCTTGCTTGTTGAGAAATTTTGCAAAATACTCATACCGCGCAGAATGTTCCGCCATGCCATGTACTATCTGTACTACAGCCCGGGTCTCTGTTTTGGGAATCCATGAGAGATAGTGGATGATTTTCCCGTCGCTGGCAGTAAAAGTATTATTTCCCGACATGTGCTTTCCTCCAAACTGGTGCACTGTGTACTGGTGCTTTGTAAATCATAATACTCCTGCTTCCCGGATACTGCAAGGCACATTGCCTCGATTACTCGATATAGATAGCCACGCGGACATGCTCATTGTCATCATCAGCATCAATATCTATAAGCGGGCCGTCGGTCAGCTCATCAATATTGGACAGCAAGCCGGCAAGATCAATTCCCTGTTCCTTCATATGAGCTTTTGCGTTGCGGGGAACCATTTTTTCAGCTATTTTTGCCAGGCGCAACGGGATTTTTATATTAGCTTTATCCTTGCCTGTGTCAATATCGGTAACCACAATCCGCAGCTTCTTTCCGTGGAGTGAGGTTTTCTTTCCTGCCAGCTGCTCCTCAACCAGGTTCTCTTCCCCGCCAATTGCTTTCATGAGTTCCGCCCCTTCCTCGGCAGAGATTTTTCCTTCTTCTATCATCTTCAGTATTCTCATATATTCTTCGTTCATCATTATCTCCTATTCTTCTTCCCTATCGCCCTTGAGGAGTTTCGCAGCTTCAACTGCGTTTATTTCTCCTTGATCAAGGCGATCGAGGATTTTTTTCCTCTTTTCCGGTGCAATCCCGCGATTAACCGCATAGCCCAATTTCCCGATAACACTATCCAGCATCCCGCGGACTGTCGGATACGATACTCCAAGGGCTTTTTCCATCTCCTTGATTGAACCGCGAACCTGAACAAACACCTCTACAAACTCCAGATCCTCCCTGGATAGTGAAAAAAGCCGTGACTCTGGGGGAGAAAAATCTCCTTCAATCTTTGTCCTGCATGATGGGCACGCCAATACCTTCACCCGCAGCTCTGAACCGCAAACCGGACAGTCGTGCAGCTGGTTTTTTTTCATAAATTTCTCCTACTCCCATCCGGGATTCTGTGTTCATTGTTGACGGTAAGGGAAAAGGCGTCGGCGTATTTCCTGTACCTGTTCCCAATCCGCACCCGAAATGCCTGCAGAATGCTTTCTACCAGTAATTTTAAACACTCAGGCGCTTGCCGGCCGGATTCACGGCATTTCCAGTATTCCTGGACAACCACGTACTGCCGATACATGTCCTGTTCTTTTTTTCTCAATTCTAACGTTTCTCTATCAATTGCCATACAATCCTCCAAAAAAGAGGACCGCGCGCGATCCCGGCATAGGATCTTCAGAACATCTTACTTTGCTCTGCTTCTACAATATACAACGAGCAATACAAAATGTCAAGGATAATTATTAATAATATTGATTATTCTAATATATATATTGATTTTCTTAATTCTTATATTAACTTTCTTAATCCGGTCCCGTCTCCGGTCTCCGTTCTCCCGTCTCCCGTCCTCCAGCAGTTGCAACGCAACTGCCAAGTTGAGTACTCTCAACCAGCCCTCTTCTTGACAAATGCCCGGTTTTTGTTACAGTGCTGAAGTATGGATACGCAGACGCCTCTTGATCTCAGCAAATATGAGACACTTTTTGTTATCTCTGATATTCACGGGAAAGCTGCCGCACTCCGTATGGCATTTAAGAGATTTGATCGGAAAAAGATGTCCCATATTCTTGCAGCCGGCGATATTATGATACGCCGCTCACCCGAGGCAGCTGCGCTGATGCAAACCCGGAAAAATCATATTACCGCAGTACGGGGAAACGGCGACAGCAGCACCGATCAGGATCTGTCGGGAATACCGCTCCCTTTAATCAGAAACATTATATGGAATAACAGGAAAATACTTCTCATTCACGGGCATACACTCACATTCGGAAGATTACCGCTGCTCCCGCCGGGAAGTATACTGATAACCGGGCATACTCACTATCCGGCTTTATCCAGGGATGAAGAGAGCGGGATTATACTGCTCAATCCAGGTTCCATCGCATCACCACGCGGAGGGTCGAAGACCTCCTATGCTGTAATTACCCCTGCACGTATTGTAGTAGAATCACTATTCAGCGGGAAAACGCTGCTGTCATTATCAACTCTTTGACACTCTTATTTTTTAATATACTTACTGAATAATGCTGCAAGATCCTGTTTGCGGTAAGGCTTGCTGATACTGGCAGTAAAACCATATTTCTCAGGATCCGCCATAACCGGGTCTGTCGAGTATCCGCTTGATGCAAAAATCGGTATATCGGGAAATTTCTTCCGGCATTCAACCACTGTTTCCTTACCGCCTATTCCTCCGGGAATTGTCAGATCAAATAAAGCAGCTTTCACAGGATTATTGCTATCATGGAACTTCCCGCACAATTCAAGCACCTCGCCCCCATCCCGCGCCTCAATTACATCATAGCCCATACTTTTAACCATGCTGCCGACAACCTGCCGGATAATCGCCTCATCATCCATTATTACGATAACACCATTGCCTGTATGGTCCGATTTCGGGTTTTCCTCAGTGAGAACCTCATCAGATCCCGAAGTCGATCTTGGCAGGTAGATAGTGAATACCGTACCAATACCAAGTCTTGATTCCACATCGATAATACCATCATGCTTTTTAACAATTGAGTAGCAGGTAGCAAGCCCAAGACCATTACCCTTTTCTTTCGTAGTAAAAAACGGATCAAAAACCTTCTTGAGATGTTCCGGACTGATACCCGTCCCGACATCACGGATAGATAACAGAATATAATCGCCCGGTTCAAGCGGGATTTTTCGCCTCTCCTGCAGTTGGAGGTTACTGGCAGAGATAGTAATCTCACCACCATGCGGCATTGCCTGCTGCGCGTTAATAATTATATTATCAAGCACCTGTCCCATCTGATTCTCATCAAATTCGCACAGCCAGAGATCATCAGCAATATGGTAAACACAGGAGCTGTTTGATCCGGACAAAGTAAAGGTAGTACTTTTTTGGATTAAGGATTTCAGACTGCCGTTCGTCCGGATAGGCGCACCCCCCCTGGAAAAAGTCAGGAGCTGCATTGTCAGATCCTTCGCCCGACTAAATGCTGTCAACGCCTCATCAAGATACGTTCTCACCATATCCGCATCGCCGCCTACTGTCTTTGCCATCTCGATAAAACCAAACAACCCGCTAAGCAAGTTATTGAAGTCATGCGCAATACCGCCTGCAAGTACCCCAAGCGAATCAAGTTTTGTTGTTCTCTGTAAATAATCCAGCAGTTTCTGCTCTTCGGTAAGGTCGCGGAATACCAGCACGACACCAATGATTTTTTCTTTCGAATCTTTGATCGGGGCACAGCAGACTGCAATAATCCTTTCTGTCCCATCCCGGGATATAAGGAGAATCCGGCCGGGCAGCTCCATTATTTTTCCAGTACTAAGAACTTTCTCAATCGGATCCTCAACCGGGTTCCGGGTATACTGGTGCTCAACGATAAATACTGTGGCAAACGGTTTCCCGGCAGCCTCTTTTTGGGACCAGCCTGTCAGATTCTCCGCCACCCGATTCATGATAAGGATTTTGCCCTTGGTGTCGGTCGTTATTACTCCGTCGCCGATACTCTGCAGGGTAACAGCAAGCTGCTCCTTCTCTTTTTCCACCTCAGCATCTGCGAGATAGTGTTCAGTGATATCAGCAAGGGCTGTAACAACTCCCGCCACACTCCCGGATTCGCCGATCAGGGGTGAAGAGTTGATAGAGAGCAGCCTGCGGGTCCCATCCTGCCTGGTTATCCACTGCCTGGCATCAAATACAGCATCTTTACGCTGTATAGTCCGAGAAAAGGGCTGATCTTCATAAGCTATCGGTTGGTTTTCGATATCTGTAATCTCCCAGCTCGGGTCGTCGAATGTCCGTTGGATAATTACCTCCCGCGGCACACCGAGAATTTGCTCAGCCACAGGATTTACGAAGGAGAAATATCCGTTGGAATTAATCACGGTAATCCCTACGGGACTGGTTTCCATTACCCGCTCCAAAAGATCCCTTTGCTCACGGATCTTCCTGGTTTGTTTTTTTACCTGTCCGCGCAGTGTCCAAGACCAAAAAAGCGCGCTGATCCCAACTACAAGCAGGGGAATCGCAACAAACAGGATAATCCGGATTGTTTCCCGGAAACCAGGCGCGGTATCCTCATACACGCCAAGCCACTTTTCATAAATTCTACGATACTCCCCGGAACTTTTAATTGCAGCAAGCCCTTCGGAAAAAATCATCAGGAGATCATCATGCTCTTCCAGGGTTCCATAGCTGTATTCTGGTGAAATTATTGCGGAATCCCCTACCTGGAGATTATTCCAGCCGTTCTGCTCAATCCAGTAATATGCCGGAATTTGTGCAACAAGGGCACAGTCTGCCGTCCCTTCTGAAAGCAGCTGAAGAACCTCTTTCTGGCTGCTTGCGGTAATTACCTGATCTTCATACCCGAAATCAATGACAATATTATGCATGATATCGCTTTCCATCACCAGGATCTTACTACTACCGGATAAATCCTTAAGTGTATTATAGACAGCTTCACCCTTCCTGGTAACAATGACATGGTTTATAACGGTATGGGGCTGCGAAAAATCAATATATTCATCTCTGACCGCTGAGTAAAAAATCCCATGTATAATATCTATCGTTTGATCCCCCAGCCCCCCGAGAATGTCTGCCCAGGGAGCCAGGACTATCTCCACAAATAAACCCATTTGTTTGGCGATAGCATGGGTAAGTTCCACATTATACCCTGTCGGCTGCCCGTTTTCATCCAGGAATTCGTAAGGCGGGTAATTATGATCCCCTCCTACGATTATGCGGTCAAATTGTTTTGCTTTCAGCTCAATTGGGCCAAACCATTCCGCATACAGTTTTCTGAAGGTCCCGTCAGCTATCACGATAGACAGTCCCTCATTCAGGATGGCAAGAAGGTCACTTTCACCATCCCGCACCGCGAAACTGAAATTATGGACAAAACTTTCCAGCGGTTGGCAAGCTACTTTGAGATTGGTTATTCCCAACTGATTCATCAGCTGATACGCCATGAGTTTCTGGATAATCACAGCATCATACATACCTGCTGAAAGATTAGTGACCGCCTCCTCAAATGTCCCGGTGGTTATTATTTCCGCGTTGAGATTACCGCGTCTGATGAACTCCTCAGCATAACCCCCTTTCATAACGGCAATCTGTTTTTCTGCAAGATCATCCAGCCCGTGTATTTCTTTCTCGTCCTCACGGACAATGATGGTCCCGTGCATGGTGAGATACGTGAATGTGAGGTCGTATATTCCCTCCAATTCCGGGGTTCGCCTGACCAGGGGAAGAGCCTGGGCAATCCCTTTTACCGGGTACTTCTTCACCTCAGACCAGGGGCCGGTTACAAACTCAGCCTGGTACCCCATAGACTTAAGTGCGGCACGAATCAGCTGGACAGAAAACCCATCCA
>JAGLNY010000007.1 GCA_023139255.1 Spirochaetales bacterium | reverse complement strand
AATAAAAAACTTGATCAAATCTGAGATTGAAAGAGGTCATGTTGATGTAAACATACGTATAAAGCAGCTGGAGACAAACCTTGATATTGTTGTTGATAAACAAGTGGTTAACAAATTACAAACAGCTTACAGAACAGTTGCTGAAATTGCTGGTCTTGATGAAAAACCCGGGCTTAGCCATTACCTCAGTAATGAGGATGCCATCAAACTTGTTAAGAATATTGACGCGGAAATATACCATCAAACAGTATTACAGCAGATCAGGAATGCGCTTGTACCGTATTGTCAGGCCCGGGAGATTGAGGGAAAAATGACATATGAAGATATAACCCGGAATATTACTTCTTTTGAGTTGTCGTATAATATAGTGTGTGAACAGGCAGACTTGCTGGAAGCAAAGCTTCACGAAAACCTCACTGAACGATTTCAAAAACTGCTGGGCGAAGGATATGATGAGGGCCGAATTCTGCAGGAAGTTGCTGTTATGCTCAATAAATATACCGTCAATGAGGAAATCGAGCGTATTAGAAGCCATCTGCACCAATTCAGGTTTGTCATGGATCAAAATAATGCAGTAGGAAAAAAACTTGATTTTATTTGCCAGGAACTGAATCGTGAAGTCAATACAACGGCTTCTAAAAGTATAATAGCTGAAATAAATCAGGCTGTAGTCTCAATGAAAGATTCTCTTGAAAATATACGAGAACAATTACGGAATATCGAATAATTCCGGAGAGCCGAAGATTGTTTTGACAAGCCGACTATACTAAAACAGAGAAATAAATTATCATAAAAAGAGTGGAGATTAGGGAAAAATAGTGAAAATTGCAATATCAGGAAAAAGCGGATGCGGGAATACTTCTGTCAGTGGGATTGTAGCTGATAAGCTGGGTTTTTCCATGATTAACTATACTTTCCGGTCGATGGCAGAAGAAGCCAGTATGCCATTCATCGAATTTTGTGCCTTGGCGGAAAACGATAACAGCTATGATATCCAGCTGGATAAGGCACAGGTTGCGATGGCTTCACTGGGAGATTGTGTTTTGGGTTCACGGCTGGCTATCTGGATGCTGGAGGATGCGGACCTGAAAGTGTATATATATGCAGATCCTGAAATCAGGGCCCGAAGAATCCATCGAAGGGAAAAAAAACCGGTAGAAACCATATTGCAGGAGACACTGGATCGTGATGCCAGGGATAGCGCACGATATAAGCGAATTTACGGTATTGATACCAACGATTATTTATTTGCCGACTTGATCGTAAATACAAATGAGCTTGATCAGTTCCAGGTTGCTGCCAAAATAATCGAAAAAGCTGAAGAGACAGCAAAGACTATACAAACATCAGGTAAATAGATATAATCCCGATGGATAGGGAATAGCAAGGAGCAGCGACTATGGGAATACCATTGAATACATTAATTGATAGTGAAGACAATATCTACCAAACAACTTGTATAGCAATTAAACAGGCTGAAAGAATAGTCAGGCCTGAATTGGAAGAGGGTGAGGTAGAGCCTGAGAAAATTGTATCAGAAGCAATAACACAAGTTATAGAAAAGACAATAGAAATTAACGTTGAAGAGCTTGAATAGGGTAATTATTATATTTGGCCCAACAGGGGTCGGAAAAACAGCATTGATAGATAATATGGACAATGATAAAGTAGAAATTATCAGTGCTGATTCTCTTCAGGTATATCGTGGTCTGGATATTGGGACTGCAAAACCAACCAAAGAACAGCTTAAGGAAATCCCGCATCACTTGATAAACATCTGCCATCCCGGAGAATCCTTTACCGTAGGCATGTTTGTAAAAATGGCCGATTGTGCTGTTCGGTCAATTCTTTCAGCCGGTCGTCTCCCGGTTATTTCAGGTGGAACAGCCTATTATATTAAGCACTATATTACCGGTCTGCCGAGAGCACCAAAGGCAGACCTGGCAGTTCGTAAAAAAATTAAACAACTCTATCTTCAGCAGGGAATTGAATACTGTATAAAAAAGCTTCAACAGGTTGATCCAGTATCTGCTGCAAGAATTAACGACAATGATACTTACCGGATATTGCGTGCTCTGGAAGTATACGAAATATCCGGGGATCCCCTATCCTCATTTAAGGTAAGTGAATCAATCCGAAATGACATAGATCCTGTTATAATAGGACTCTACCGGGAGAAAGCCGAACTTCATAGCCGGATAGATGAAAGAGTCGATAAAATGTTCAAACAGGGGCTCCCTGATGAGATTAAGTCCCTGGTTTGTTCAGGGGCTGTACCCGAATGGCCGGGCATGAAAGGGATTGGGTACCGGGAGTTTTTTAGCGGGGCTGCCAGCGGAGAATACTCCTATCGTGATATTGCAGAATTAATTAAAAAAAACAGCAAAGCATATGCTAAGCGTCAATTAACTTTTTTCAAGAGCCTGCCCGGTGTTATCTGGCTGCACCCGGAAACGGATAAAGAACGTATCAATCAACTAATTCTGAATAAATCTTCCTGATTTCGGTAATTACCCAATAATCTTTTTTGAGCCGTACATCAAGCTCTTCCCGAATGTTTCTCTGTTCAACGCGAACACCGACTATCTCTTCTGTCTCTTCTAATTCTCCGGATGCTGGTACCCAGAGATCATATTCAGCCAGATAGGTATCCTCATCCAACTGTGTGATTTTGAGATCGGTTACTCCGTAGATGAGGCTGGTAGGATTAACTTCCGGTTTACCCAGATCAAGCCACTCCTGCGCAGAAACCAGTCCATCATTCTGCTCGTAAGCAAGGCGTGTCCTGCTTGTCACAAAGAGATAGGTTACCATGTTTTCTGCTTCACTTTTTACACCGCTGTCAAGACAGTCGCTTAGAAGCTCAGTGTCGAGGTCATTTTGGCTCTGGTAATAAAGTGCAAGCATCTCTTCCGGCGGGAGCCCGGCTGTTACCGGGGGTGCAAGTGCATTGCTGAGCATCGAACCAAGAAAAACAAGTACGACTGTAGAAATTATGGTAAGGACCATAAGAAGACTGCCGCGTTTTCTTAGGAATCTTTTTCTTTTCACTCTTTTTTCCCGGGTGGCAAGGTAGGTTTCCAGCTTAGTGCTGGTATTAATGGGTTCATCTATAAAAAATTCATCTTTGAGTGAGGTGAATTCGCTGATCCAGGTGCTGATGTCCGGAATCTCATCTGTTTTTTTTGCTATAAGGATTGACTGTATCCATGATCCGGCTTTTGGATTGAGGTTACCGGGAAACAGATTTACGGGAACGGGTTTATAGGTATCATCTCTTGAATCGGGATTTTCGAGAGGGGCTTCTCCGGCAATGAAATGGTATAGATAAGATGTCAGCTGATAAACAGCTACTTTCTCATCCCTGAATCCGGGCCTTACCCATTTTTCGTAGGTGTCCTGAACCCGTTTTTTGTTTTTCCCAATTTTCATAAGCTCCATAATTGAGTAGGGCAGCAGCAGTACACCGCTGCCTTCAAGCAGGTAGAATGCATCCTGCGGAATATAACTTTTACCGTCTACTGCTTTCAGTAATTCAGCGATTTCGCCTATTCTGAATAAAAATTCTTTATTGTTCATGGTGAAAAGAGTTTCAAGGGGCTGTAGGTTCAGGGGTTCGAAATAGATATACCTGTTCCCATTTTGCTGAGTAAATCCCTGCCAGTACCATTCGCTAATTTTCCCATCTTTGTATATATGACCAGGTTCCCGTTTCCCCTGGATGACATT
>JAGLNY010000069.1 GCA_023139255.1 Spirochaetales bacterium | reverse complement strand
TCTTCAAGTTCAATAAAAACACCAAAATCTGTTATTTTTGTTACTTTTCCATCAACTACATCATTAAGCTGATATCTTTGTTCAAAAGAAACCCATGGGTCTTCAGTAAAATGTTTAAGCGAAAGATTAATTTTCTGTGATTCAATATCAATATGAATAACTTTAAGATTTATTTTATCACCTTTTTTTACATAATCTTTTGGCCGGGTTACATGCCCCCAACTCATATCATTGATATGAAGCAATCCATCAAAACCACCAAGGTCTACAAATGCACCAAAAGAAGTAAAACTTTTAACAATTCCTTCTATTTCATCCTCAACCTTGACTGTGTTAAAAAACTCTTCTTTTTTTACTTTGATTGCTTTTTCCAGAAAGGCCCGTCTTGATAAAACAGATTTTAATCTTGTACCTGTATGAAGTTTATCAATTATAAAGAAATCCTTGATGCCAATATAATCCTCAGGTTCTTCTACCCTAATCAGATCAGCTTTTGATAATGGGCAAAAACCTTTCAAGTCATGTAATAAATCGACCTCAAAACCACCTTTAATAACTTTTGAGAAAGTACCCTCAACAGGTTCATGTTTTTCAGCAGCTTCTCTAAGGTGTTCGGTTCTGATCATTAGATCAGCTTTCTGTTTAGATACAACTACTTGTCCTCCACGTCCTTCCTTACTGACAAAAACGACACTAACAGTTGATCCAACAGAGGGCACTTCTGAGAATTCAATAATGGGAATTCTGCCTTCTGATTTGTAACCGACGTCAACAAAAATAAATTCATTGTTCACTTGTACTACACGTCCGGAAACAATCTGTCCTTCTTCGATTTCATCAAGAGATTTTAAGTATTCTTCCTGTAATAGATTCTGCATTTCATTTGTTTTGTCGATATCATTATTATCGACACTATTCTCTGTTGCCACTATGATTCTCCTGATACTTTTGATTGCTTTAAGCCTAAAATCTTCTGTACTACTTTGTCACAAACTTCCTCTATGGTCAAGTATGATGTATCTATAAATACAGCATCATTTGCCTGTTTCAAAGCACCGAATTTCTTGTTAAGATCGTTATAATCACGCTTAATTATTTCTTTTTTCAGTTCTATGAGAGACAAATCGGATTCGTTTTGTCTAAATCTTCTTTCAGCACGAATTTCCGGTGATGCACCTAAATAGAATTTCAGATCAGCGTTGGGAAAAACAACGGTTGTTATGTCCCTCCCTTCCATAATTATATCAAGTGATTTTGAGGCATCCCGCAACGCCTCATTAATGATGAGTCTAACTTCAACAATTGAAGAAAAAACCGAGGATGCCATATCGATCTTTTTATTATGCAATAGATGCTCAATCAGTTTCCCATCAAGCATTAGTTTTCCATTATTTATTGAGAAACTGCAGCTGCGTGCAGTTTTAATTATTTCAGAATCAATAGCCGGCTTCTCACCGAATGATAGATGCTTATATGCAACTGCCCGATAATAATTCCCTGAATTTATATAAAAAAGACCACACTTATCAGCTATATTTTTTGCTATTGTACTTTTCCCAACACCTGCAGGACCATCGATAGCTACTATCATTTGGCACCCCTTTTATTCAACAATTGTGCCATTTCCTTCTTTTTTATATACCTGAAACAACCAGACTGTAGATTTGCAAGTTCAATAGATCCTATTCTGATTCTGTTTAATGAAAGAATTTTATAACCCAAATGGTCCATAATTTTCCTGATTTCCCTATTTTTTCCTTCTAATAAAATGAGTGAGGCTGTTCTGCTGTTAATAAAATGAAATTTTTCAATTTTATAGAGGATTCTTTGTATACGAATTCCTTTCAAAGCAGAAAGAAGATCTTTTTTATCTATTTTCTCCTTAGTTCTGACTACATACTCTTTTTCTACACCAAATGATGGATGTGAAACACGATTGGCAAAATCGCCGTCATTTGTATAAAAGATTAAACCAGTGGAGTCTTTGTCAAGACGACCTACATGAAAAAGTGATTTTTGTTCAGGAATTGCAATTAAGTCTCTGGAAAATAATTTTTCATGGGGGTCAGAGTTGGTGCAGACATAGCCTTTTGGTTTGTTCAATGCAATATATATAAGATCCATTGGTTCAATATATTGATTATTACAATATACAGCATCGTCCATATTGATTTTTTCTGCCGGGTTAAGAACAATTTTGTTATTAATGGTGACAAAACCATTACGGATAAAATCTTCTGCTTTTCGTCTGGAGCATACTCCGCATTTCGCTAAATAACTTTGGAGTCTTATGGGATATATTGAAATACTTTTATTCTTGTTCATTAAATCTCTCTTTATCTAAATCACCAAGTTTTGGTAGTGAAGAAATACTTTTCAGATTAAAATCCTGTAAGAATTTTTTGGTTGTGCCATATAGGAATGGTCTTCCAAGAACATCTTTTCTGCCGATAACATGAACATACTCGCGTTCAAGGAGAAGTCTCAAGACATTATCAGAAGAAACCCCTCTGATATTTTCCACTTCTCTTCTTGTTATTGGCTGAGAATATGCGATTATTGATATAGTTTCTAAAGCAGATTTTGATAATCTTCTATCTATCTTCCTGCCGTAATGATTTTTAAGTTCAGGCCATAAGTCTTCTTTAGGCATAAAATGAAAACCTCCGGCAAATTCACTAATTTCAATACCATGATTACCTTCAGAATAATGAATTTTCAATTCAGCAAGAGCCTGAACTACAATATCTTTTTGAAATGAAGAAATGCGACATATAGCAGCCAAATCAATAGGTTCATTTTCCAGGTAAAGAATTGATTCAATGTATCTGGTTTCACTGCTTAACGAATTAGGCATCATAATTCTTCTCCTTCTGCAAAATCATCCAGAACACTGTAAAGCGGGTTCACATCATCTCTTTTTGCTATACGAATATCACCAAAAATTGTATTTTGGTATATTTTTATTATCCGGATTTTAACTGCTTCCAATATAGCCAGGAAAGCACAGATAATATCTAGTGGTGAATTGTGCCTAACAACAAGATCAGAAAATGATATTTCGCTTGAATTTTCAAACAACTCATACATCAATGTTACTTTTTCATTTACTGAAACTTCTTCGAACATATTTATTACTTTCTCAGGGGCAATTTTTGAAAGAATACCTGAAAAAGTTTTCAATAAGTCCCATGCATCAATCTCTTCCCACAAGGATTCATCTTCAAAAGGGAGCGTCTTTTGTGTATTTTTTCGTGTAAATATATAATCCAGTTCACTCTCTTTTTCTGCAATCAATTCTGAGTATTTCTTATACTTTTGATATTCAATCAATCGTTCAACTAATTCCCTGCGTGGATCTTCAAAGTCTTCATCAAATTCAACTTCCACAGGCAATAGCATTTTTGATTTTATATATATCAGAGTTGCTGCCATAGAATAAAAATCTGTTAAATTATTTAAATCAATCTTCGTAGTATACTGTAAATACCTCAAATACTGTTCTGTGATTTCTGATATTGGTATATCATAGATATTAATTTCTGATTTTTGTATGAGAAATAATAGAAGATCCAGAGGGCCTTCAAATTTTTGTAATTTAAAACTATTTTTTTCTTTTTGTTGCTGTTCAATCATCTTCAGGATAGTATATTAATTTCTTCGATATAAGTCTATGGAATAAAATTTTTACAAAATTTTATTCTTCGAAGTTTTTATCAGATTTTTTTTATTTGCTTCAGGAAACATTATATTTCGTAAAATTTTATCAATCTCAGTTGAGATTTCAACTTGTGTTTCAAGAAACTGTTTAGCGTTCTCTTTTCCCTGACCTATTTTATTATCACCATAGGTATACCAGCTTCCGCTCTTGGAAATTAAATCATATTTAACTGCTGCATCTAACAGGCTCCCGAAATAACTGATTCCTTTCCCAAACATCAAATCGATTTCAACTTTTTTAAAGGGAGAAGCGACTTTATTTTTGACAATTTTAACTCTTACCCTATTACCGATAGCTTCATCAGCATTTTTTGATATAGTTTCAATTCTTCTGACCTCAATACGTACACTGGAATAAAATTTTAAAGCATTTCCGCCTGTTGTTGTCTCTGGATTTCCGAACATTACTCCAATTTTCATCCTGATCTGGTTTATGAATATGAGACAGGTCTGTGATTTTGAGAGAATAGCAGTTAATTTTCTAAGCGCCTGGCTCATAAGCCTTGCCTGGAGCCCCATATGTGAATCACCCATTTCCCCATCGATTTCTGCTTGTGGAGTGAGTGCTGCTACTGAATCGATAACAATTATGTCTACAGCGCCGGAACGAACTAATGACTCGGTTATTTCAAGAGCCTGTTCGCCAGTATCAGGTTGTGAAATCCATAATTCATCAATGTTCACGCCAAGATTTTTTGCATAAGTTGGGTCAAGTGCGTGTTCGGCATCAATAAATGCAGCGATACCGCCCTGCTTCTGGGTTTCAGCTAATGCATGTAAAGCCAAAGTAGTTTTTCCTGATGCTTCCGGCCCATATATTTCAATTATTCTACCTTTTGGGTATCCACCAATTCCAAGCGCCTCATCAATCATTATAGATCCTGAAGGAATAGTCCCAATGTTTAAATCAATTTTCTCATTTCCAAGCTTCATTAATGAGCCTTTACCGAATTGTTTTTCTATTTGCAAACGAGCAGCTTCAATTGCCTTATTCTTTTCACTTAATTCTTCATGTTTAACAAATGAAATATTATTTTTCTTTGCCATATTTCCTCCACCGAATATCTCTACAATCACCTAATTACTTTATACTAATATAACAGAATTATTTAGTAAAAAAATTCAAAAAATCAAAAAATTTAAAAAATCTTTTTTGAATCATAAAGAATTGTTACAGGCCCTGAATTAACTATCTCAATATTCATCATTTTACCAAATACTCCATATTCAGTATGCACATGTTTTGAAAATGCTTCTAAACTGTTATTATATAATAATTCAGCTAATACAGGTTCAGCAGCATTATTAAAAGAGGGTCTGTTTCCTTTCTGTACATTTGCACATAATGTAAATTGACTGATAACAAGAACCTCACCGCAAATATCCAATACAGATAAGTTCATTTTATTGTTTTTATCCTGAAAGATTCTTGCGTTTACAATTTTATTTACAAGATAATCAAGATCCTTCTCTGTATCATCTTTTTCAACTCCTAAAAAAACAAGTAATCCATGTAATATTTTTCCATAAGATTTTTTATCAATAGTAACTTCTGCTTTTAGTACTCTTTGAACGACTGCCCGCATAATTTCCTCATACTTCTATGCTTTTTATATCATGTATAAGATAAAAATCAATCTACCTGTTTTTAAGAATCTTAACAAATTCAGTAGGGTTCAGAGATGAAAAAAAAGCACTCCCAGTAACTGCAACATCAATTCCAGCGGTTTTTAATACAGAAATAGTATCGTTGTTTACCCCACCGTCAACAGAAATCTTACAATCAGGGTTCTTCCTGTCACA
The DNA here is from genome assembly GCA_023139255.1 of Spirochaetales bacterium. GTDB lineage: Bacteria > Spirochaetota > Spirochaetia > JABMQR01 > JABMQR01 > JABMQR01. Next base: position 27,465 of record JAGLNY010000069.1, on the reverse strand, counting down.
CATATTTCTTAATTTTGCAATTTTATCAACACAAAATGGAATTAAAGTCTGACCCCCAAATCCTGGATTAACAGTCATAACCAAAACCTGGTCTAATTCTGGAAGAATATCTTCAAGTACTTCAACCGGAGTTGATGGTACTAATGAAATCCCTGCTTTTTTACCAGACAATTTAATCTCCTGAATTGTTCTATGGAGATGCAATGAAGCTTCATAATGTACTGTTATATAATCAGATCCGGAATCAGCAAAATCCTTAATAAAATTTTCAGGCTGATGTATCATTAAGTGTGTATCAAAGATCAGCGAGGATCCGGCACGTATGTCTCGAATAAATTTTGGTCCAAAAGTTATATTTGGAACAAAAAAACCATCCATCACATCAAGGTGTACCCATTCTGCTCCAGAGCTCTCAATTACAGATAACGCTTCACAAATACTTGAAAAATCTGCTGATAGAATTGAAGGTGCTATAATTATTTTCTTTTTATCCATGAAATCATTATAAACAGAAAGCGAAGCTATTATCAATCGGTTGAAAGATTATTACTTATAGGGTATTTTATATAGTGCATGGATTGAAAACAGTATTTGTATTGATATAATCTATCCTTTTTTGTTAAAATCCTGGATACTTATAGCAGTAAATTTTACTCATTAATTAAGCAGTACAAAACTTTTTTGTCTGTTTTATTAGTTTGGAAAATGAGTATTGTGTTAATAATTCATTATGTTATAAATGGTTATCAAATTCCAGGATGTTATTCTGGATTATGTTTGATTGTAGATGTGCTTAAAAGATGTAGATACCAGTATTGGAGATGAGTAGATGATCGATAAAATTGCAGAGATGCTAAATGAAGAAAAATGGACAAGGGCAACAATAAACAGCTATACAGTTAATAATTTTGAAGAATTAGATGACCTTTTGAGCTCTGATGTACATAAAAATGACTGGATCAAAATCAAGGAAAATTGTGATGAGCATTTAAATCATACAAAAAACAGTATTATTGCACTATATATTTCCGGAATTATTTCATTGGAAAAACATTTAATTGATGACTCAAACATAATTCAGCTTATTAACCTTTTTTATGATAATAGAAAATGGCAAATCGTTGAATTTCTTTGTCTGAGTCTCCTGAAATATGGTGAAAATGCAATCGCACTCCGTTCTCTTTCTGAATGTTATGACAATCTGGGAAATGAAGAAGAAAAATTTGCAGTTTGGGAAAGATTAATAAAAGTAGATTATGATGAAATCGACCTGATAAAACTTATTGCTGATCGTTACGAAGAACAAAATGATCTTGAAAAAGCAGTTTTTTATTTTATGAAAGCACTTCATCGTTATATCAACACAAAGAACTTCTCACAGATAAAAGATATTTGGCAAAAATTATTGATTTACAATCCCGATGATTTTGATAATCAGATTAATATTATTTTACGAGTGGTAAAAATACTCAACAAAGACAGGGCTTCCCAAATGCTTGAGGGTATGTATGAAATATACTTTGCAGAAAGTAATTGGAACAAATCAATTTACATATTAAAAGAGATTCTACAGTATCAACCTAAAAATGCAGATGCTAGAGAGCGGCTTATAACCTGTTACAGATCAAAATATAAAGATCATAGTAAACTTGAGGATTATATTGATAAAACAAATCTGACACAGTCCTATCGTGATATCAATGCAGCAATAGCTGATTTTGAGAAACATATATCCTTTGATCAGGGAACATTTGTTCATCATAAAACATGGGGAATTGGTAGAATCCAGCAAATACTTGAAGATTCACTTATCATTGATTTTATTAATAAACGTAATCATCCAATGTCCCTGAAGATGGCAGTAAATGCTTTAAATGTGCTGTTGAAAAATCATATCTGGGTTATTAAAAGCGTTTTCCCGAAAGAGAAGCTTAAAACTAAAATAAAGCAGGATATATTATGGACACTAAGAACAATTATAACAAGTTTCAATAATTCAGCCAGTCTTAAACAAATAAAAGCTGAAATTGTACCATCAATACTTACAGCAAATGAGTGGCTTGCCTGGAACACCGCCGCTAAAAAATTACTTAAGACAGATCCATATTTTGGTGTTAATCCGGATCGTTCCGATGAATATTCAGTGAGAGAAACACCTGTTTCCTATGAGGAAAAAACATTGAATATGTTTAAAGCAGAAAAAGATTTTTATCAAAAGGTAAAAATTCTTCGTGAATTCCTGGAGAATAGTGATCCCGAATCAGATAATTTTACTGAGATTTTCTCATATTTCATTAGTATTTTAAAAAGTTTCGCTAATGTTACAGATACTGTAGTAACAAGTTATTTAATCGTTAAGCGGCTTGTAAAATCTTACCCTTTTCTGAATCAGAATATTGAAGTAAATTTTTCTGATTTATTTACATCTATACAAAATATAGATCAAATATTTTCTCATCTTCCGGATGCTGAATTAAAGAGATCATTTCTGGAAGAAGTAATGTTTCTCCGTAATGATTGGAATATGATTTTCAAGCAGCTATTTCCCTATTATTTGAGTAATTTCATCATAGATGAATTGAAGGACCAAGGTTTTAATGATACTTTACTGCAATTATTTAATGATTCATATTCGCGCTATAAAGAAATGCCGGAAATGTTTCTTTGGCTTGTAAAATATTATGACAGAGAATATTGGAAAGATTATATTGGTATAGATTTTGAAAGAATCCTTCTCGCCCTACTTCACCTTCTGGATATATCTAATCGTGCTGTAAGCAATAAAAAGGATGTAAGTTTTAATAGAAAAATTGGTAAGATAATATCGGGAATCCTATTTACCGAAAAAGGACTTCACCAGTATCTATATGAAAGTGATCAGAATTCCATTAAACGTGTTTATAGTCTTGTAAAAGATGTCGACGAACTCGATCCTGCAGTATTAATAGAGTTAAAGCATATAATAATGGAAAGATTCCCAAATTTTGTTTTTCATGGTGAAGACAATTCCCGTACTACAACCATATCAGGCGGATTGTTGGTTACACAGAGAATGTATGATTTAAAACATAAACAACTTCAAACAATTCTTGATGTCGAAATCCCGCAAAACTCTCAGGAAATTGGCGAAGCCCGACTTTTAGGAGATCTAAAAGAAAATGCAGAGTACAAGGCTGGTAAAGAACGTCAGGAACTTCTAAACATAGCTGTTGGTAAACTTACTAATGAATTGGATCGTGCAACTATCGTTAAACAGGAAGAAATTAACATATCAAAAGTTTCATATGGGACAATAGTCCAAATGACTAATTTAAATAAGAACAGTGAGGAGACATTTACAATTCTTGGTCCTTGGGAATCAAATCCTTCTGAGAATATAATTTCTTATCTTGCTCCTTTTGGTTCAAAACTGCTGAATAATTCTGTTGGGGAAGAAATACAGTTTATCATTAACGAACGTGAATATTCTTATAGAATTAATAGTATTACTGCTTTTATTTTTTAATTAGCGGATAGTTCGAAGAGTAAGCGGATTGACTTAATTTAGGTCGATTCGCTTTTTTTATAAATAAAATCGATATGAAACATTCGGTAAGAAAATATTACTATTACTAAATAAAGAAGACCTAATGTAAAGAGAATAAAGAAATTCAATAACGTACTTCCCTGAATAAACCAAATTGTATTTGAAAAATGATAAATCAGCAATCCGGCTGCTAATGGTATATTTGCCAGTATAATTTTAAAAGCATATTTGGAAAGTTGCCAAAACCGTATTTCAGGTAATTCTTTTTTAATAAAGAATCCCTGTACACAAACTGATAGAAAATAAGCGGAGGAGCTCCCGATCCCCAAAGCAGCTACATCCAGATTCAATGCTATACAAAGTATTGATATAACAATATCAGAAACTGCATAAATAATAACTATATATACAGTATGGGTAAATTTGTGAATGGAATAAAAAAAACGCTGATTAAAATTAAAAATACCTGCAAATATTAAACCTGGAGTGAAGTATCGTAAGGATTTAGCAGTTCGCATTGCGTTTTCAGGGCTAAACTTTCCTTTCTGAAGAATAGTGAATACCAATTCATCACTTAGAAACATTAAAAGCAGAGCTGAAGGAAGCAAGAAAACAATAATGTAGCCAATACCTTTCTCTAAATTTTTTACCTGCCCAACTCTATCTGATTCGTGATAACACCTGCTCATTGCTGGGAATAAAACGGTAGCAATTGAGATATAGAATACCCCATAAGGCATTTGCCAGAATACAAGTGAATTGGATAAAGCTGTAACCCCTCCAACAGGAAGTCCTGTTGCTAAAAAATATGATACTTGTTGTGAAGCAATAAGAATGATTGAAGTAATAACTACTGGAACAAAGGATTTCATAACAGAGATAAAATAGGGGTTATAGAATTTCAGGTTGATACGAAAACTATAACCTATCCGATAATATATAGGTAAAAGCAACAATCCCTGAAGCAATCCTCCTATCAAAACTCCTATACCCATAGATATAGCACCATATTTTTCAGATAAAAAAACAATTGAGAGTATAACTGAGACTGAGAAAACCAAGGGTGACAAAGCTGTTATTGTAAATCTTGATCTGCATTGCAATGCTGCTTGTAAAACAGCTATTATTGATATAATCGTAAGGTACAAAATAAAATATTTTAATAAGGCAGCAGAAATTGTTATTTGATTTAGATCTGTAAAATCTGAAAGAAATCCAATTATTGTCTCTGGAACTAAAAATACTATTATGGATATTGGTAAGAGAATGAGTAATTGGAATGTCATTATTCTATGTATCAAAGTTTGTGCATACTTATCATGTACATATTGCTCATCATGCTGCACAGTCTTTGTTAAAATTGGAATAAAAGCGGATGATAAAGCCCCTTCAGCTAAAAGTTTTCTAAAATTATTGGGAATATTAAATGTGAAGTTTATTACATCTGCTATACCGCTGGCACCAAAATATGTAGAGATTAGTCGGACTCGTACAATTCCTAACAATCTTGAAATAAGTGTACAAACCATAAAAACCAGAGAACTGGAATTTTTTGAAGTATTTAACATGTTATTTTTTTTTACCATACATTTCCAAAAAATTATTTTTATAACTTTTAAAGCTATTACTTTGAATGTTTTTCCGTATATCAAAGAGAAAATCATATAAGAATGTCAGGTTGTGTTCACTCGCAAGCATTGGTCCCAACATTTCATTTGCCTTAAAAAGATGATGAAGATATCCTTTTGAGTATTGAGTGCATGCTGCACAAGAGCATCCTTCTACGATAGGTTCCCGAGAAAATTTATTAAAACTTTTTTTTAGATTTATCATACCATGATTAGTAAAAACAGCACCATTTCTTGCTGTCCGAGTTGCAAAAACACAATCAAAAAGGTCTACCCCATTTTCAACAGCCTCTAAAATATACTCAGGAGTACCTATTCCCATAACATAAAGAGGACGATCAACAGGAATAAACTGAACAGTGTGTGAAAGCATATCCTTAAAAACCTCAAACGGCTCACCAACTGAAAGCCCGCCGATCGCAATCCCTGGAAATCCTAATTCGGAAATTATTAATGCGCTTTTCTTACGTAAATCTTTAAAAAAGTTTCCCTGAATAATACCAAAAAGATTTCCTGAATATTCCGGAAAGTTGTTTCTGTGTTTTAATGATCTTTCTGCCCATGTGTGAGTTATTTTAAGTGCATCAATCGCCTCTCTCTCAGAGATTGACGGTGGGGTGCAGACATCCAGGCACATGGAAATATCGCTATTAAAAATAATCTGGGCATCAACAACTTTTTCCGGCGTCAACTCATGATAGGATCCATCTATATGTGATCTAAAAGTAACTCCTTCTTTTTTTATTTTTCGTAAAGCTGCAAGACTAAACACCTGAAAACCACCACTATCGGTGAGTATATTGTGTTTCCAATTGCTAAATTTATGTAGACTTTCAAATTCCTTTATTACATCCAGTCCAGGACGTAAATAGAGATGATAAGTATTACCTAGAATAAGTTTATAACCAATTTTATCTACTGTTGAATGATGAACAGCTTTTACGGTCCCATTTGTACCTACCGGCATAAATGCAGGTGTTTTAACATTTCCATGTGATAATCGGATATTTCCAGTTCTTGCGCTTGATCCAGAATCCTTATGAATAAGGTTAAAAAGTTTTTCCATATTACAGCCTCAAGTTTTTACTGAATTAAGTGCAAGAGCCCCAAAAAGAAAGAAAATACAAAAAGGCAACCAGGCTCCAAGTACAGGCGAAATAAATCCCTGTTTAGCAAAAATAATACTCAGCATTTCAATTACATAATAGAATATTGATATTGATAAACTTAGTAGAATACTGAATAATAGTATATTTTTCTTAAATCTCCAGGCGAAAGCACTGGAAATCATAATAACAATCAAAGGTGTAAAAGAAAAGGAAAACCGTTCAAGAAAATCCGTATAATATGATCTATACTCTATGAAGCTAATTTTTTTGACACGATCTAACAATCTTCGAGCTTCATTAATCTTTAATTCGGAAATATCTGCAGACGTATTTCGTAAATAATCAGGATGAAGATTAAGATTTGAATCTGAATAGATTTCTTTAAATTGTGGATTCACTCCCGATCCTGAAAAATCATAAATTATAGCATCATTCAGCTCCCAAATTCCTTTCTCATTGTATTTTCCCCATGAAGCATCTACCCGTTTAGTTAAAGTATTACCGCTTTCAGTGTATAAGATTACAACATCGTTAATTTTTTTCTGCTCATCGTCATAATATTTTGCATAATATACAATATACGTATCTTCCGGATTGTCAACTTTTACCTTTAGAACAATTTGTGTGTTATTAAACGAACTGGAAAACCCCAGAAGTTCAGATGAAATTTCGTTTTTCATTCTAAATGTAGAAATAACTATATATTCATTAAAAAAAAAGCTGAATAAACTCATAAAAATACCAATAACAATAACAGGAATTATGAGTTTTCTATAGGAAATACCTGCATTTAAAATCGATATTAATTCATTGTTTGAATATAAGCCTGCAAGAACAAAAGTACCTGAAAACAAAAGGGCTGGACTTAAAGAAAAAGCAATTGTTTTTGGTAGATATAAAACAAAAATCTTTAGTATATCAATGAAATCTACATTATTAATTACATATCTGTTTATATTTGCAAAGAGATCAACAAATTCCAATACAAAAACAAAACAGAAAACTGCTGGAAGAAAAGATAAAAATATTTGCCTTGTTACATATTTCCAGAGTGTAAATATCACCTTTTACTCCTGATAGAAAATAGAAACAATCCAATCCCTATATAAATCAAGTTAGGCAGCCACATGAGCAGTATGGGGGAATAAAAAGTTCTTGTACCAAGTGATTGCCCCGCAAATAGCATAAACCAGTAAAATGTAGCAGCAATTATTCCTACCCCAAACCCTACAAGCCTTCCATTCTTTAAACGGAAAGCTGATAATGGAAATGCAAAAAAAACCAGTGCGGCACATGCAACAGGTAGAGCAGTCTTTTTATACAATTCAATTTGATAATATTGAAGCTTTTTATTCCTTAAATCTGAATTAATTGAAGCAAGATAGTTTAACCATGAATTATAAGTATTCGAGGGTTCATAATCCCGGCGTTCTGAAAAATCTTGATAATAATTCAGATAAGTCAAATATTTGTACTCAGTAATCCTTTTATATGACTGTAACTCAGTTGCAGTTTGATTTATCTTCAGTTTTTTTATTTCAGATAATAAATCACGAATACTCATATCATTGGGGGTCACACCCATAAAATTAAAACTTACTACATTTAAAAGAATATTATATTCCATATGTTCCGAGATAAAATAATCATAATCTCCTACTGCTTTGCTTCTTGGAGAAAATCCCTCAACAGAATCCAGTTTGATGGTAATTAAATCGGAACTCTTCTCAGCTTCAGAAAAACTTGCTGCCTTTGAAGATATTACAGACAAACCTAAAGAAGATTGTTCAAGAATCATTAGATTATTAACTTCGTTATTTTTTACATCACCAGTTATAAAAAATGTATTTCCAAATTGCGTTACAGAATGAGAATTTAATTCAAGATTCGGGTTCCGGTATAACAATTCTCTATAAAGTTCTTTGTATTTTATAGTGCCAAGTGGTTGGAATATATCGTTTAACATAAAGGAGCAAAAAGAAAAAAGTATACTTATTATTATTACTGGAGTAAATATACGCTTGAAAGAAATCCCGCTTGCTCTCAGTGCTAATAATTCGTTTTGCGAAGCAAGCTGCCCAATTGTCATCGCTGCCCCGGTTAATGAAGCAAAAGGGAAAGTAAAAGATAAAATAACAGGGATTGAATAAAGAATTATTCGAAAAACATCTATTATATTTACATTTGCAATTAGTACATTTTTTGCGACAACTAAAAGTTGATTTATGAAGAATATTGAAAAAAAGAAAAAAAATGATACGAAGAAAGTAAATATATACTCTTTTGATATATATACGTATAGAGTAGTATATCTATGCTTTCCATTCATATTTTCTATGTTCCGGTAGACCCGAAACCTCCTTCCCCACGTCTTGTTATATTTAATTTATGTGTTAGCTGAAATTCAGCTTTCCTCACTTCAGCAAATACCATTTGCGCAATTCTTGAACCATGTTCTATAGTATACGATATTTCGCTATGGTTAATAAGTATAACCTTAACTTCTCCCCTATAATCCGCATCAATTGTTCCTGGAGTATTTAGGACTGTTATACCACTTTTCGCTGCCAACCCCGATCTTGGCCGTATTTGGACCTCAAAACCTGGACTGATTTCCATCCTGATACCTGTTGGGATTAAAGCAAATGCACCAGGCTCTAAAATATAATATGTAGAATCAGGAAGATACGCGCAAATATCAGCTCCTGATGAGTCTTCAGTAGCATAGGAAGGCATAATAGCCCCTGGATCTAAAGTTATATTAATTCCCCCGGAAAAATCGTTAAGTTTGTTTCCCATATTCTACACAGGGGCTACCCCATCTCCTTCTGTTAACAATTAAATAATAGAGCACCGATATATTTCTACACCAGTGCTATTAATTTTTAAAGATCTACCAAAATGAGTAACTATAAATATATATTTATTCTGTATCTTTTCCTAATTTTATAAGAGCATCAATATAACTTAAATTAAGTCTACCCATTCGATCTATTTCAAGTAATTTCACTGGTATTTCCTGATTAACTTTTAATATATCATTTACATCATTGACTCTTTTTTTAGCCATCTTGGATATATGACATAAACCTTCTTTACCAGGTAAAATCTCAATAAATGCACCAAAATCCATTATTTTCTTAACGGTACCGTTATATATCCTTCCTACTTCCGGTTCCTCAATAATAGATTTTATTAAGTCAATTGCACTCATTGCAGATTTTGAATCTTTCCCATACACTGTAACTTTACCATCATTGTCTATATTTACTTCTGCTGAAGTCCTTGCCGCAATGCTCTTAATGGTTTTTCCACCAGGTCCAATTACTGCACCAATTTTTTCTTCATCAATACTCATTGTCTCAATTCTGGGGGCATACTCAGATAGTTCATCATTTGGTTTATTAATAACCTTATTCATAATATCAAGGATATGTAACCTACCTTTTCTTGCCTGTTCCAGAGCCTTACCCATAAGTTCTCTACTTACATTTGCAATTTTAATATCCATTTGGAAGGCAGTAATTCCATCTTCAGTACCAGTAACCTTAAAATCCATGTCTCCGAGATGATCTTCTTCACCTAGAATATCACTTAGTACTACTGCTTTATCTTCAGAAGAAATTAAACCCATTGCAATTCCCGCAACTGGTTTCTCAAGTTTAACACCAGCTGAAAGTAATGATAATGAACCACCACAAACTGAAGCCATTGAAGAAGACCCATTTGATTCAAGTATCTCAGATACTAATCGAATAGTATAAGGGAACTTATCTTTTTCAGGAAGTACAGATTGTAAAGCTCTCATTGCAAGATGCCCATGCCCAATCTCTCTTCTGCCGGTTCCCATTCTCCCACACTCACCTACAGAGAATGGCGGGAAATTATAATGCAGCATAAAGTGTGAATAACTTTTTTCACCATCAATATTATCGTGCATTTGTTCATCATATACTGTACCCAAGGTAGTTACTGCAAGACTCTGAGTTTCACCACGTGTAAACAATGCACTACCATGGGTTCTTGGTAAAACATTAATATCACATGTTATAGCTCTAATATCTTCCGCTCCACGTCCATCTGTACGGATACCTTTATCCAGTATTGATGATCGGACTATTTCGTATTCCATATCCTCGAAAAGCTGATCTACTTTCTTCTGGTTTTCATCCTGAATAAAATCAGAAAATTTTTCCTGTGTATCACTTTTAACTTTTTTGATAGCAGAGTATCTATAATGTTTTCCTTTTACAAAACAAGCTTCCTGCAGCAACGGGAATGCATATTCTTTTATCGGGTCCAGGAATGAATGATCTTCTTCAATTTCGATTATTGGTAATTTTTCGAGACCGACTAATTTAGCAAATTCTTCCTGCGCGTTACATATTTCAGCTATAACCGGCTGTGCAGTTTCAATTGCTCCAAGTAATACATCTTCACTCACCTGAAGAGCCCCACCTTCAACCATTGTAATACCATCTTTAGTTCCGGAGACAATTATTTCAAGACTGCTTCTTGATATCTCATCAAAAGTTGGGTTAATTATATACTCACCATCAAGTGAACAAATCCTTACAGCCCCGACAGGACCATCAAAAGGTATGTCCGAGATTGCAACAGAGGTAAAAGCTGCAACCATTGCTACCATATCAGGAGGATTTATCTGGTCTGTAGAAACAACCGTCGGAACTACCTGTATCTCTCTGCCAAAAGCTTTATCGAAAAGAGGTCTCATTGGTCTGTCAATCAATCTGCAGACAAGAATTTCCTTGTCTTTAGGTCTTCCTTCTCTTTTTAGAAATCCGCCAGGGATCTTTCCTGCTGCATAATATTTCTCATTATATTCAACCTGCAGAGGTACATAATCCAGTCCCTCTACTTTACTGCTGCCGCAGCATGCAGTTGCTAGTACGGAACTGCCGCCGTATGAAGCAAACACAGCACCATTAGCTTGTTTTGCCATTCTTCCTGTTTCAAGAATAAGGTCTTCTTTACCTATTCTTACCGTTACTTTTTGTATCATCTATTTATTTCCTTTTTCCGAGATGTGCTGAATACATAATACAGCCGCTTTCAAGAAAAGCGGCAGATCATTTGGCAATCTCATTTTCTTTTTTACCTGTTACTTTCTCAAGTTTAACTTGACAAGAAGTTCCCGGTATTTATCAATTTCAGTATTTTTAAGGTATCGCAGCAGTCTTCTTCGCTGCCCTACCATTTTGAGTAGTCCACGCCTACTTGCATGATCTTTTTTATTTACTTTAAAATGCTCTGTTAATTCCCCGATCCGGGCTGTTATAAGAGCTATTTGTACTTCTGTGGATCCTGTATCCTGTGCATTTGCACCGAATTCGTTAATAATTTCCTGTTTTTTTTCCTTAGTAAAAGCCATTTGAGCTATATCTCCTTACCCTCAATCAATTTTTTCAATAATCATAATTTCCTGATTCTTAAGATCACCATACACTTTTTCAAGTCTAATAGTTATTTTTGATTCATCTATTTTCAATTTTCCATTAATAATTGATGATTCATCCTTTACCAATACATCATACAACCCCGGTGGCGGCAGCAGCTGTATAATTTCAGTCTTCTGTATAATAATAACCTTATCACATTGCTTCAACTTGCTTGAAGAAAAATCAAGCGAATAGGTTCTGTCTAATAAATCAGCAGCCTCCTTCATTTCTCCGTGAATAATCAATTGTCTTATATAGGAGCTGCTTATCCTAATTCTGCTATCACTTACAAGCTGATCAACAATAACAGTTTCCGTATCAGTACCTAAAAAAAAGGCCTGAATCATTGCTGCAGTAAATGATGCATTAATTCCGCATCTAAAATTACTTCCAATAATTAGTTTTGCAATTGCAATATTGGAAGAAATATATTTAAAGAATTCATCTCCTCGTAGTTTACTAAAATCAGAGGAAAAGTCAATGAAAATAACATTATCTATCCCGTAGGCCTCTAAATGTTCCAATTTCTGCTTCTGTGTCAAAATACATCCATGAAAGGAATCAGGTCGAAGAATCTTTTTAGGATTTGTAAAAAAAGTTATCACAAATGACTCCAGACCGGGATCTCTGGTTACTTCGTGAAAAAGTTTTATGTGACCTTTATGTATACCATCAAACACACCAATAGTCACAGCTGCTTTTCTATCAGAAGATAAATAAGCATTTTTCAACATTTCAAAATCAAGTATTTTCATAAAACTCTCACTTGTCATTTTCAGTAACAGAAAACAAAAACTTGTCAGGCGTTAAATACGAATTAACATATTTAAGTGTAGAAACTCCGGAAACTTTTCCCTCTTTATCAATAAAAACACAATATTGTGGTTCAATTTCTTCCTCATTGTGGAGAATCATCGTTTCAGGCAATGCTCCATATTTCAGGCGATCCAGTTCTTTTTGAGTTGGTTCAACCATATGAAATCCTGATAATTTCTTAAAGAAATCACAACCATGGAGAATATCTTTTTCCGCTAATTGAGATTCATTCGTCGCATCCATAAGTTTGAAAGGACCAATTGATGTTCTTGTTAATTTGCATACATAAGCCGCTGAGCCACAGGCATAGGCAAAATCTCTTGCAAGAGCTCTTACATAAGTTCCTTTAGAGCAGTGAATCCGCACATGTAAGTAAGGGGGTATCCAGCTAATAATAGAAAAATCATATACCATAACTTCCCTTTGCTTTAATTTCGGTATCCGTCCGTTACGGATTTCCTGATACGCTCTTTTCCCATTTACATGAATTGCAGAGTATGCTGGCGGGACTTGCTGAAGCTTTCCAATAAAACTCTTTAAAGTTGATTCCATTGTCTTGATTGTAGGCAACTCACAATTTTTAACTTCAGAGCCTTCCGGATCAAGCGTATCAGTCTCAATACCCATATAAAATACTGCTTCATACACTTTATCTAACCCACTGAAGATAGTATTTAATTTAGTGTATTTACCCAGCAAAACAATTAAAAGGCCTTCAGCAAATTTATCCAGAGTTCCTGCATGCCCGATTTTTACTTGAAACAGTTTTTTAATAGGATAAAGCGCACCAAAAGACGTTACACCAGAAGATTTGTCATATAAAAGTATGCCATTATTTTTCATTATCATATATGTTATCAATAATATTATTAATTTTCATCCCATCACGTATTGATGTATCCACATAGAATGTTAATTTAGGAGTATTTCTTGTTTTTATCAGTTTTGAAATCCTCGACTGAATATAGCTTGAAGCGCTATTAAGAGCATTAACTGATTGGCGAAGTGAATTTTCATCCTCAAAAGAAGTTATGTTTACTCTTGCATGTGAAAAATCAGGTGAAATCGAAAGGCTGCTTATCGAGACTAATCTGCTAAGCCCAGGATTTTTAACATCTCCTCTTGTGATGATAGTACTAATAGCTCCTAATAATTTTGATTCTAAACGGTTTCTTGTAAATTCACTCATATTAAGTTAGTTTTTTTGCAATTTCAATAATCTGAAATACTTCAAGGATATCTCCAACTTTTATGTCTTGATAACTATCAACACTTAAACCACACTCAAATCCTTCAAGAACTTCTCTGGCATCATCTTTAAATCTTTTTAAAGAAGTAACTTTACCAGTATACTGTTCCACACTATCCCGAATTACATGAATTGAGGCATTTCTCTGAACTTTTCCTTCAAGGACAAAACATCCTGCAATAAGACCGATTTTAGGAACTTTAAAAGTTTCACGTACTTCTACTTTACCAATTATCTCCTCTTTGATATCAGGAGCAAGAAGTCCTTCCATTGCTAATTTCATATCATCTACTGCATCATAAATAATATTGTATTTACGAATATCAATCTTTTCCCTGTCAGCAAGTAATTTTGCTTTTGGTGTTGGTCGAACATTGAAACCAATTATAATAGCATTTGAGGCTGATGCAAGATTGATATCATCTTCAATAATTGCTCCGGCAGAAGCCCTGATGGCTGCTAAACGTACTTCAGAAGTAGAAAGTTTCTCAAGTGAAGTCTGCAGGGCTTCCACAGAACCATGTACATCTCCCTTAATAATAACTTTCAGTTCCTGGATTTCTCCTTCCTGTATTGAGTCGAAAAGATTATCAAGCGTAACTTTTTTCACATTATTAGCCACACCCTGTCTTTCTAATTCCTGTCTTTTTGCCCCGATCTGACGAGCAATTTTTTCTGTCTCAGTTACCTGGAAAGGAGCTCCTGCATTAGGTATTCCTGTGAAACCAAGTATTTCTACAGGCGTTGAAGGAGTTGCCTCATCAATTTTTTGTCCTTTGTCATTAAACAAAGCTCGAACTTTTCCTGAGTAGACCCCTGCTATAAAGGAATCACCAACTTTTAGAGTTCCTCTCTGAATAATAACTGTAGATACGATGCCCCGACCATGATCAACTTTCGATTCAATAATTTTTCCTTCGGCTCTGCATTCGTAGTTTGCATCAAGTTCAAGCATTTCTGCTTGAAGCAAGATCATATCAAGTAATTCATCTATCCCGAGCCGCTTTAAAGCAGAAATTTCACAATAGAGAGTAGACCCACCCCAATCTTCCGGTAACAGATCATATTCCGAGAGCTGCTGTTTTACACGCTCAGGACTTGCCTCAGGTAAATCAATTTTATTAATTGCTACAATAATTGGTACACCTGCCTCCTTAGCATGATCTATAGCCTCTTTTGTCTGCAGCATAACACCATCATTCGCAGCAACTACAAGTATAACAATGTCAGTAACCTGAGCCCCGCGAGCTCTCATAAGTGTAAAAGCTGAATGACCCGGTGTATCAAGAAATACAATATCATTATCGTTGTATTGAACTTTATAAGCCCCAATATGCTGAGTTATTCCACCAAATTCATCTGAAACAACATCAGTCTCACGAATAGCATCGAGAAGTTTAGTCTTTCCATGGTCAACATGTCCCATCACTGTAACGATTGGCGGGCGGTGTTTTAGTTCAGCATTAGCATCGTCTTCTGTTTTAATTAATGTCTCTTCATATAAAGAAACGACATTTACCTCACATCCATATTCACTGGCGAGAATTTGTGCTGTTTCTGAGTCGATTTGCTGATTAATTGTAACCATCATTCCCATATTCATAAGTTTTCCTATGAGTTCTGAAGCTTTTAGGTTCATTTTCTTGGCTAGTTCAGAAACAGTAATAACTTCCATCATATCTATTTTTTTAGGGATTGGATTGGTTTTATTAATAGTTTTTTTCTTTATCTGAAAATCTTTTTCTATTAATCCCTCTCTTTTTTTCTGAAAATCTCTTTGTCTTTTATTTTTTGGTTTAAATACTTTTTTTACTGTTTTCTGGTTTTCCTGGATGGTAGAAGGTTCTCCTCCTCCAGGTCTGCTTCTGTTAAATCGACCAGGTTCACTTCTTCTAACCGGGGCACCTTTACCAGAACTAATTGGAGGACGGCCAGGTCTGGCAGGAGTTCTCCCGCGCTGATCCCGAAAATTTCCAGGTCGATCAGAATTGGAAACCGGTTTTCCATGTAATGTTCCTACTCTGATTCCAGCAGGACGAGGTTGGTTTGAACGAAAATCCGTACGTCTTCTTACATCAGATTTAACAGGTTCAGGTTTCTTTTTTGTCTGATCCCCGGACTTACTTTGACGACCAGTTTTATCATGTAAAACCCTATCTGGTTTTTTTGTCTTAACTGAAGAATGAGACTTTAATTCAGCATTTTCACTTTGAGAGGGTTGCCCCTTCCGGGTTTTCTCATAAGCTATTTTTTCACTCTTTGCATCATCCGGAACTTCGGCTGGAGTAGTAATTGTTGGTCTTTTGACAACAACTTTTTTCTTAATAACCACAACACGTTTTTTTTCAACCGGTTTTTTTTCATCAACAGTTTTTACAGGTGCTGCTTCCGGGGCTTTCCTGGGATGTTTAATTAATGTAGCTTTTGGTTTATTCACCTTGTTTTCTTCAGCCATTTTCCTTCCTGATCTTAATCTTCCTCAACAACTTCTTCTTCAAAACTTAACCCAACACCACAGTTTGGGCAAGATGTCATATCTTCCGTTAATGAATATCCACATTCAGGGCACTCAAAAGTTTCTTCATATTCATCATCAAGTGCATCAGATTCTTCTTCAACTATATCTACATATTCATTAATCGCTTCATTAATAGTTTTTATATCACTTTCTGATAATCCAGGAATCCCTGAAAGCTCAGCAGTTGACATATTTATATAATCTTCTATTCTTACAATTTCATTTTCATCAAGAATTTTTACAATTCTTTCATCAATATCCGGTATATCCTCAATATTGATTATTTCGTCTTCAGGTTCATCAGAGAAAAGTGCATCAAGTCCACGTCTTGACTCCTGAGCAATATCCATTTCAAGAAATTGTTCTTCTGTTTTTACATCTATATTCCAATCAGCCAATCTGTTTGCAAGCCGAACATTCAGACCCTGTTTCCCGATTGCTAAAGACAGCTGATTTTCAGCAACTACAGCGAGCGCAGAACGTTTGGCTTCATCTAAAATATATACCTGCTTTACCTCAGCTGGAGATAGTGCATTCTTAATAAAAAATGTCGGGTCAGTCTCATATTTTAAGACATCGATCTTCTCTCCCTCAAGTTCCCGGACAATTGTCTGAATACGGATACCCTTCAGACCGACACAGGCTCCAACAGGATCAATATCAGTCCGGTTTGAGTAGACTGCCAATTTTGTACGATACCCCGGTTCACGCACAATTTTATATATTTCTATCGAGTTATCATATAATTCGGGAACCTCAAGATCAAATAGTTTTTTTACAAAATCAGTATGAGTTCGTGAAAGAATAATACGTAAGCCGGAAGAGCTTTTTTCAACGTTATATATCAAAGTTTTAACTCTATCATTTCTACGATAAATTTCACGCGGTGATTGGAATCTCTTTGGTAAAATTCCTTCTGTTTTTCCAAGATCAATAAATATATCACCGTTTTTATCGCGTTGGTAATAACCGATGACCATCTCACCTTCTTTTCCTTTAAATTCAGAATATAATGTATCCTTCTGAATCTCTCGTAATGTCTGTTTTGCTTTTTGCTTAGCACTTTGAACCGCAATTCTATCAAAACTTTTCGGATCTATCTCAATTAATAGTTCATCACCTATTTCACATTCATCATTCAACAGCAGAGCTTCGTCAAGTGGAAGTTCCATAACTTCATCTTCAACTTCATCTACAATTATTTTCCTGGAATAAAGGGTAACTTCATCCCCATCATTATCAAATTTCACTACAGCATTCTCAGAAGTACCGTATTTTCTTTTATAAGCAGCAAGAAGAAAATCTTCTATAGTCTGCAGAATTAGTTCCTCTGAAACCCCGCGGTCTATTACAAGGCTTTTTATTACAGCACTTAATCCTGTGGCCATTATTTCTTATCCCCCCACACAACTTCCAGTTTAGCTTTTTTGATATATTTATATGGTATTTTAATAGTATTATTTTCTTTCTTCACGAATATATCCAAAGAAAGAACATCATCTTCTGTCTGAATATCTGAAATTCTTCCTGTAACCCATTCAGAAATTCTGTCGTCAAAAACCTTAACGTTTTCACCCTTAAACAATTTAAATTCATAAACATCTTTGAAGTTCCTCTGTAATCCTGGAGTAGAAACTTCAATATTTAAATCTTTATTGTTTACTAACAATTCCAGGCGAGGTTCAAGCAATTTGTGAACCCTGGTACAATCACCTATAGTAGTTATCCTGTTTAAAGCTTTTACAACAACTCTTACCTGAACTGAATTGTGTTGTTCACTTTCAGTGATATCTACAAGATCAAGTCCTATTTTCTGAATCAGTGGTGAAGTTTCAATAAATAATGTATTAGCAGTAATTATATCTTTTAACATTGTACCATAAAAAAAGAGCCGATCAACTCGACTCCTATAAAAAATTTTTATTGGAATATCTGTTATGTATACCAGTAAAGTTTAAGTAAGTCAATCGAGGCTCACACAATTAATTAAAAGAGAATCTTTAAAATAGGAATTTATCAAAGAAAGTATTTTGTAACATCCTCAATCCATTGCCAGCGTGACTGCATGAACAGGTACTTCAAGCACCTCTAATATGGCTGCAGCAGCAGAATTCAGTGTTGCCCCGGTAGTAATTATATCATCAATCAACACGACCTGAGACAAGGGGAATGATGAAAGATCTCTTTTTATACAACACAAAATTTTTCTATCTATAGTATATTTATTTTTTGCTTGTGCAATTCTTTGTGACTTATCAAGGGATTTCTGCTCTGAGTGTTTTTTTTTCTGCTTAAGTAGAGAATGAACTTGAATATTACTATGCTTTATATGTTTTGTGATTTCACTTACCTGATCCCACCCTCTTTTTCTTATATTTCCAGGATTTCCGGGTATTGGAACCAGGATTAAGTTTGTATTGTAATTTTGTAACAAACGTAAAATAAAATCAGCAAAAATTTCACTTAACTGAATTATGTTTTTGAATTTATAATAGGTGATTAGTTCTTTAATAATATTGTTATAGGGGAAGCAAGCTTGTTTTTTTATTTTTAAAGATAAATCAGGGGTTGGGCAATTCACGCAATTTTCTTCTGATAACATTGGCTGACCGCATGTCGGACAGAAAATATTGTATACATTAGGTAGAAAAAGCTGCTCAAGCGTGTTTTTACAAGTTTTGCACAATATACTCAAGTTTGAAATATTTTCATTAACTGAAAAGCTTGAACAGATGATACAAGTATGATTATGAGTCATGGTTATTCAAATAATTTTTTAATTCATACAAAAATAGCAAAGCTTCACGCGGCGACATCTCATCAATATTAATAGTATCTAGCTGCTGAATAATTTCCTCATATTTCTTGTGAATAATTTCCTCATAATCTTCCCCCTGCTCTTCGGTAAACAGGTTGTCTAAATCCTTTTGCAATCCTTGAACGTCTTCAATTTCATGCTTAGCATGAATTTTTTGAAATGATTCAGCTGCTCTAATCACACTAAGGGGTAACCCTGCCAAGCGGGCTGCATGCAGACCATATGACGAAGAAGTGGTACCTGGACGTATTTTATTAAGAAAAACAATTTTCCCTTCTGTCTCAAGAACTTCAAGATAAAGATGTTGAGTCTCTTTATCCATAAAAACAGTAAGCTCATGGAAATGTGTTGCAAATAATGTTTCTGCTGATATGGATATTAATTTTTTCATAACAGCAAAAGCGATAGAGACTCCATCCTGAGTACTTGTACCCCTGCCTACTTCATCCATTAGGATCAGGCTATTAGTTGTTGCATTACGAAGAATATATGAAGTTTCCGTCATTTCAACTAAAAAGGTAGATTCTCCTCTTGCCAGGTTATCAGTTGCCCCGACCCTGCAAAATATTTTATCGTGAATTCTCATTGCAGCACTGTCAGCAGGGACATAGGAACCTATATGTGCCAGCAAAACAATAAGTGCCGTTTGTCTTAAGAATGTTGATTTCCCTGCCATATTTGGACCGGTTATTAATGCGAACCTGCCTTTTGAGGAAGTAAATTCCAATGAATTTGATACAAACTCCCCAGGAGGCAGATTAAGTTCAACAACCGGGTGTCTGCCGTTTATGATTTGAAGTGATGAATCAGATGTAAATACCGGTTTGGTATATCCATTCCTGGCAGCAGAATATGCCATTGATTGAAAACAGTCGATTTCTGAAATACACACACCTATTATAAGGAGAGGCTCTATTTTCTCCACACAAAAAGAGAGAACATCCTGATATATTTTACGTTCAAGAAGTTCTGCCTCCTGATAAGAAGATTGTATTTTCCTTTCAAGAATAATAAGTTCATCTGTTGTAAATCGTTCACCATTAACAAGTGACTGCTTTCTGATAAAATAATCTGGAACCTTTGCAGTATGAAGTTTGGATATTTCTATAAAATAGCCGATTATTCTATTATATTTTATTTTTATTTTTGGAAGGGATGTTTCTTTAAGAAGCTTTTCAGAGTAGTTATCCAGATAAGATACAGCATTTATTTTTATATTTCTCAGTTCATCCAATTCAGGACTATATCCATCTCTTATAACTTTACCTTCAGCAAAAGGACCATTTACCTCTTCAATAATACATGTATTTATATATGAATGCAGCCCGAAAATTTCTTTCAGCTTTTCTTCATCAACTCTCTCTAATACATATGCATACAATTCATCTGAAAAAGATATAATTGAAAAAAAATGTTCAATAGTTAAACTGATAGCAACCAAATCTCTTGGGGATGCTTTTTGCAGCGATAACCGTGCGCACAATCTTTCCAGATCCAGGATGAAACCTAATTTTTCTCTAATATTATTCTGTAGATCCTGATTATGATATAACAAGTCTATATAATGATGTCTTGCCTCAATTTTATTGATAGAACATAAAGGTGAGAGTATCCATTTTCTCAGCAGTCTGGTTCCGGAAGCGGTTTTTGTATGCTTAATAGTTGAGAATAGTGTAAATTTTTCTGTATTGTCATGCATATTTCTTACGAGTTCAAGGTTTTTCTGTGAGGATTCATCAACCAGCATATACTCATTTTCTGATTCCCGTTTGATATTATGCAGATGAATCATGGATTTTTTTGAGGTATGTGTAAGATACGTATAGAGAACCCCTGTTGATTTAAGCAGGACATCGTTGATTTCAAATCCAAAATGACGAAGAGATGCTGTCTCAAAATGTTTTTTTAATAGATCTTCAGATTGACTTATATCAAAATGCCAATCCGGATAGCGTGTTATCATTGTCCATTCATGCTCGACTGCCCGCCTGAATTGTTCATCTTCAAAGTATAAAGATTCCTGAATAAGAATCTCAACTGGCTGTAGTTTTGCGATGTACCGTCTGAGGCTCTCATAGTTTTTCTCTTTTTCAACTAATGAGACCACAAATTCTCCAGTAGAAATATCAGCATAAGATAAAGATATTTTTTTATGTATGCAGGCAATTGATAAAATATAATTGTTAATACTGGAAGTGAGAAGATCATCATCAACTACTGTTCCGGGAGTAATTATTTGAACGACTTCCCTTTCAGCCAGACCTTTCCCATTCTCTGGAAGTTTTGTCTGTTCACAAATTGCTATTTTCTTTCCAGCATCAAGTAAACGTTTTATATAGATTTTAGCTGCATGAAACGGAATCCCGCACATTGGTATCCCGTTTCTTGCTGTTAGAGTAAGATTCAGTAATTGAGATACTTCTTTAGCATCATCCAGAAACATTTCATAAAAATCACCAAGCCTGAAGAATAAGATCTCATCAGCATACTGCTCTTTTATGCCTCTGTACTGACGCATCATGGGAGTTTCACTCATAACTTAATTCCGATATATTAGTAAAGACTTGTAGTAATAGCTAAAACAAGCTTCAACCCTGATTCAGAATCATCGGGATTTGCCAGAATCTCACCTGGAATCCAATGAAAACCGCCACTCTCATCAACAGTGAAATTTTTTGTGAGATATAAACCAAGTGGAAATCCTGGAATAGCAAGCCGTATACCTACGCCTGTACTGAAATAAAAATCATTTATACCTAAACTGGTGACATCATCCAAATCTGATTTAAAACCGGTAGCACTAATATATGCCTCAGCCCATAGTACCTTTTCAGATATCGGCATACTGAACTCAAGCATATTATCCCAGAGAAATTCCAGATTATATACAGTACTCCAACCTCGTGCAATATTCATACCGTCAATATAGAGCTTCTCAGACTGGGTTGCACCGATTCCCCATTCCCAGGTTCCCTTATTGTAATAAAATTGAGGAAAAATTGTGGAAACATTTGTTCTGACTGAAACTACACCCTTTATTGGCGCTGTCTCTTCTTCTTGAATCTCAAAAACAGTCGTAAACCCTGATAATGAAGTATTAGTTTTAATGTAGTTTGAAGTACCGCCTATAACCCCGCCTGCATAATTCACAATTTCCTGAAACAAAAAACCGGTTGTCGTATTTTCAATTAAGTCCCGCCCATCCCAGGAAAAATTAAAACCAATCTTATTAGTAAATTTCCAGCTCCTAAAATTGTTTCTTATTATTGGATTATACGGTCTGTAGAGACCATTATCATAATCTATATAAGATAATGCTATATTCGTACTGCCCCCAAGGGTAACTCTTCCAAGATCAGTATGGAATGTGTATCCTGAGAATAACCCAAGGGTAAATTTATATTGGTCATAGCTCATGAAATGACGTTCAGGGATTACTAACCCTGCAGTCAAAGCAGCCTGATACTCTCCGTAACTGTTATATGGATCCGGTGCTGCGATACCATTCATATAATCTTCTTCAGTGAAAATGATTCCTTCAAAATCCTGGAGAATATTTGACTGAATGTAATGCCCTGCTGAGAGTGAAATCCCACCACTCCAACGTTGATTCATAATCCATGTCTCCTGAAATGAGAAATCTAAAGTCTGGGATGAAGGTGAAACATTGAGACCAATAGAAAAATCCTGTCCATTTCCCAGAAAATTCTTGTCTGTCCAGGAAAAGAATCCTGACATCGGAAACTCATCTGTGCCGCCGAATGTTGCACCAAATTCCAAATCTACTTTATTTGACTCAATAATAGTGATTTCAATTACAACAGCATCTTCCTCACTTCCATACAGTATTTCATAGGTAACATCATCAATTATTCCGGTATTATAAATATTACGCATACTGCTGAATAATTTATCGATGCTAAAAACATCTCCCGGATTGATGTCAAGTTCACGATAAAGAACAAACTCATTTGTTTTATCAAATCCCTTTATGATAACATCTTCTACGATTGATTGAAGACCCTCAGAAATAGTCAAAGTATAGGATATGGTTCGTTCAGCCTCGTTTTTTGTTTCTTGTGTATCAATTTTACTAGCTACATACCCGTCATTCCAGTAAAGTTTTGCCACATCTGATATATTTTGCTGAATGGTAACTACATTTATCGACTTACCCTGAACATGAGTAATTACTTTCTGAATTTCCTCATCGGTAAAAATGGTATTCCCGAAAACATCCATACCGCCAAATGTCCATTCTTCGCCCTCTTCAATAACAAAGCTAATTTCAAGCATATTTTTTGATGAATCTGTTTGATCTGTCTCGGAAATATTCACATTAATAATAGCGACATCAACAAATCCTCTTTCTTTGTAATATATAAGAATTGCCTGTTTATCTTCCAGTATACTCTTCTCAATATAATTACCTGGATTGAATAGTGACTGCTGCTTGGAAACAATAATATTTTTCAGCGTATTTTCTGAAAACCGATCATTACCTTCAAATGTGATGAGAGAAATTTTTGATTGCAGACCCTCGGTTATTGTTATTGTGAGATCAATTGTGTTCTCATCTGTATTTGTTGCCAAATCACTAACTATTTCAATAGATGTATAACCTTTCGATAAATACAATTCCCTGATGGCGGCTTCGGTTTCTTTAATTTTTGCGCTGGTAGCAAAACTACCTATGCCTATTGTTAGTATTTCCTCAATATCATTCAGGCGAATAGTTTGATTGCCGAAAATTTCCAGTGACAGGATTATGGGCAGCTCAACAAATTGAAAAATAATAATAAGATCTTCATAATTATCACCACCATAATCACCACCACCATGCTCAGCCCGTGCCGAGAAATATGCAAAATACTGCAGATTAAAAAGCTCATTTTGAAGTGAAGTAAACAGAGCATTCTCATAAGATTTTCCAAGATATGCATTTGTGATTTCACGAAGCTCAGATTCATCAACATGTACTAATCCTTCACCTTCAGTTTCACCTTCAAATTGAATACTAAAGATAGGTTTGCCAAGCCACCATTGTTCAGACTGTTCCTGTGCAAAAATAAAACTACTAATTGCCAGAAAAACTAAAAATAGAAGTACAATTTTTTTTATCATAAATACCCTCTAGCTACTAAAATGAGAAATCCCAGAACACTCCAATTGTGAGTGTGTCCAACAACTGATAGGGCTGCAATCCTTCCGGTTGAGTTGAAAGCCGTAATAAATATAATGGATTCTCCCACTCGACACTTAATTCAATATCAAGTTTCAAGTCGTCCGTCATAAATAAACCAGGTCCATATCTGTCATTTGCAGATAGATGCAGCATAGCCTGCAAAAAGACATCATTATTAATATATTTTCCAAGGAAAACTGTTGTATTGTCAAGATACCTTGCAATAGGGTTAAGAGACAACATCTGTACTTGAGAATTTGTAATAGTTTCCAGAATAATATTTTGAAAAACCTGTGTTCGAATAGAAAACAGATCAAGCTGAAGAGTGTTACGAATAATATTCTCAAAATCTGATATTGGGTCAAGTTCTATTATTCCAAGTTTCTGAATTATATCTGTGGCAATTGTGGCCAAAGCAAGTGCGGACGAGATATTAGTACTGCCTATAATGTTTTCGGGTAAAATATTCTGCCCCAATATTGCCGCTATTTCCGCAACAGTTTTTGTCGGCCTTGAGCTTAAAACAGGAATAAAATTACTTAAATGGTCATTCTGAATTCTAAGGAAGATATCAATCTTTTCACCATTTTTATCAAAATCACGAAGTTTTGCTTCAATACTAATAACTGGATCAAAGTCATATAAATGGCTTTCTTTCAATTTCAGGAAGCCATTTGTAATAAAAAAGCTTCTTTGAAAATAAAATATTTCACCACCCAAAATTTTCAAATCCCCATCTACCTGATAATTTTTTTTTGAACTGTATGAAATAGTCATATTCTGGTTTTCGGCAATAGTAGCTGAAATAATGGGGAAATCAAGATTAGGTAGAATCGCAGTAACATTATTACCGGTTGTTATAGCAAGTTCCGCAGATATTGAAAAAGGTGGATCAGGATCATAAATCCTACCCTCAGGAGTCATGCTAATAATAGAGTTATCAATATCAATGTCCCCAGTAATAAGCAAATCAGTTCCTGCACCGCGAAAATTAACAGGTCCGGAAATCATACCATCAAACAGGAGGCCAAACTGATTAAACCTTTTTTTCATTTGTACTTTTTCATTAACAGGTATTGTGACTGTAATATCATAGTAATAAGGTATGATATATTCCATATCCAACTGCATATTCACTTTAACAAAATTGTTTTTTATTTCAGCGTAAAAAGGAACAAAATAGAGAGTTTTTCCACTTATAGAAGCCATTACGTTCTCTGCTTTAACCCTATCCGGTAAAATACCGGATGATATCTCAGTATAGTCACAATATAATTCACCAAAAAAATCCGGATCCGACAAACTGCCGATTACATGTATATTGCCATATAATGTTCCGGTATCAAACTTTAAAAATTCATTCAGTAAAACAAGAATAGAGTTTAGAAAGATTAAATCAAACTCAATATCCTCCGATTTAACATCAATTTGCCCATTTTTCAAAAAACCATTAAGCGAGAAAGAAAATGGAAGTGAACTTTCCGGGGCTTGCCCGAATGAGGCGGCTATTTTCCCATCTCTTGATATTTCAGCCATAATAGAGTTTTCCGGTCCCCCTATTACAGAGATTGCACCATCAGATATTCTGGCAACCGCAGTAAAATCATCAAGCAGCCGGATACCATTTGATAATATTTCTGTAACTGCTCCATTGACAATCAAATCCTGACTAAGTAATTCATTAATAGAAACATCAAAAATTGAAAGTATTGGTTTGACTGATGAGTCCAGATTAAGGTTAAATGTTATAGCTCCGTTTTTTGCTATGAATTGCTGTGAACTGGAACTTTCTATATTGCCGCTTAAGAAATCATAGAACAATGAGAAATTTTCAACGGAATTACCATCATATTTACCAGAAAAATTCTCAATTTTCAGCTCACTCTCACTTCCTGTAAGCATAACCCTTCCTGAATAGGGTTTTTGTGACATTAATCCATTACGAACACTTAAATCAGACACCAATATATATTCAGCCTCTTTTCCTGAGATAGTTAATGAACCATCAACTATCCCTAAACCAATGTCAAAAGGAGCATGCAGCAGACTTGCACCTGATATTTCAGCAGATAATTCATAGGTTCCTCCCGATTTGTTATAAGAAACTGTGATTTCTTCAGTATCATTATTCATACTGATTAAAGAATTTATAAAAAAACCATCGGACAAACCATATGTAATTTCTCCACTGCCTGTTAATAGGGAAATAGAGTCGTCAAACAGCAGCTGTTGAATACTAATAAAATCCGGAATAATGTTCACTGATTTTAAATTGAGAGAAATATTTTTATTGCCTACAAGAATGTTTTTAATGTCAGCATATTCAATTATAACTTCCCAATCATTTGCTTCATATATTTCAAAATCAGCTGCTGCATCAACTCGAATGTCAGAATGAATTGGAACAATATTATCCGGTATGCTTTGATCAGTAAACAACAATGATCCGGAAAATCTAAATGGATTTCCACTCTGCTTCTTAACAGTAAATTCCGTTATGCCAATAGCACTATCACCACCTACCCCTTTAAACGATAATTCATTCAAATTAGCCAGCAATTGAAAAGGGTAATCTATTTTCTGATATAAAATCCTGCCGTCAAGGTCAAGATGATTAAAATCACTGCTTAACAGATAGTCAGATTTTATTATTCCACCAGATATTTTTTGTGAGTAGAGAGTAACATCCCCTTCCAAAAGTGATTTTCCGGAAATTTCAGCATTAACAAGAGGGAATATCCCAGGCTGTAGATTCTTCTGATAAAAATCATCTATTTCATATAGTGATGCATTAATTGTGGATGCAGCATCATGAAGGTTCAGTCTTCCATCAAGAACAACTGCAAAGTCCGGGGCAGTTACTTCTGACTTGGTAACCGACAAATAATTATTATTTCCCTCAAACACAGCCTGAATACTGATATTCGGCAGTTTTGAATTTATATAGAAATCATCTATGGATAATTGTCCTGAATATAGCAGGGTGTTATCCGGAAATACATAATCCGCAGAAAACGTTCCATCTAGTTCAGTTCCAGATAAAATATTCAGATATTTATCATCAATAAACAAGGACAGCTGTTCTCTATACTGATCTACTGAAAAATCATCCAAATGAAGTTTTGAGAAAATAGCTTTATCGGAACTGCTGTAGTCA
>JAGLNY010000068.1 GCA_023139255.1 Spirochaetales bacterium | reverse complement strand
GATACAATCATACCCAAAGGAATATTCCGCTTAGGATTCAGCACCTCTTCAGATATATTGGCTACCTTTAACAATCCTCCGAAAGAGATAAAAATAAATCCTGAAGTAATGATGATATTGTTAACTCCGGCATCACCAAAAGAAGAAAAATGGCTGGAATTAATTTTCGGTAATCCCATCAGAATATACACTGCCAACAACCCCAAAAGGGCTGCTACCATGACAATCTGAAACACGGCCGCCTCTTTTACTCCTGCCAGGTTAACACCCAAGAAGATTGCACACAGGATGGCGGATGATATGAGAGGAGAAAACCCGAAAGATAAAAAGAGTATTTCTGAAATACCAAAAATGGCAAAGGCACTTTTCAAAGCTAGTGCAAACCAACCCAGAAACCCCACAATAGTTCCAAGCAGGGGACCAAATGTTCGATTGATAAAGTAGTAATCCCCACCGGCCTTTGGCATGGCAGTTGATAGTTCAATAATACTAAAAACTCCCAGCAACGCTAATATACCAGCCAGAAAGTATGAGACAAAAACAGCTGAGCCGGCTTTGGAGAATGCAAGTCCGGGTAGAATAAAGATTCCCGAGCTGATCATTGCTCCCGTAGCAATGCTAAATACTCCTGCAAACTTGATCCCTTTCTTGAGTTCCATTTTTCCTCCATGTATCTTTACTGCAAAAATCAGGAATTCAATATAATCCAATCACAAATAATTTTTTGACTTTATTTTGTCCAAGCATGTTTCTAAATTGACGATAATCTTTTGTCTCTTTTTGGACTCTACCGGCTACAATTGCAGGTGACATTCTACACTTCCCGGCAAATTGCCTAATATCATCTTCATCAATACCTGATGAATAAAAACCTTCCCATTCTTCTTTATTAATTAATTCGTTTTCAGCTAATTCATCGGCCTCTTTTTCAATTTTGCTTATATCTATATGGCTTTTAAGATCATCAAAAAAATATGCATTTTCATCATTAAGATGCAGCACTATATGAGCAAGCTCGTGAAAGAGTGTAAACCAAAAATAATCAATTCTGTCATAACGTAATGTTAAAGCGATTATCGGTTCAAGTTCCCGGTTGAAAAAAGCTGCCCCATCAATATGTGTACCTTTAAGATGCGGTACAATAATTAATTTAATTCCAAATTTCAACAGCAGTTCCCTTGATAATAGAGGACCTGCCTCAAAAAGACTTAACAGTTTTAATTCATTAAATATATCTTCATTAATAACCGTCTTATTGTATTTTCTTTCTGTAATATTGTTTTTTTCTTCAATTAAAACTTTTGCATACCATACTGAGAGTGCATACTCATCAATAGTCGAATCACTTCTTAGACTTTTTCTGAAAAAAACATTATCGCCTTGAATATTAAAAGAAGCTCCTTCAAAAAAATCCCTAATGAGTTCTTCTGTATTCTCTTTCGCTTTTTGTAAAGAGCCGTCAACCTGTATCCACCCCTTATTTATCATCTCTGCCAGTGGAAAAAGATTCCAATCCAATCCAGTAACTTCATCTGGTATTTTTTTCTCAAAATCAGAAATCAAAACTTCTGCCGGTATACCTAATTCTTTGTTAAGTTTTCTAATCATTGCAAGGGATAGCGTTCTTTTTCCATTCAAAACTTCAGAAATTTTGCTTTTACTGCCGAAATATTGAATCATATCAACATTTTTTAATCCTTGCTGTTCCATTCTAAACTTAATTGCATCAATTGGATCCGGCAGATCAACAGAATAGAGGGCTTTTTCATACGCATTAATCAGCAATGTTATCAACTCTAATTCATCAGCTAACTCAGTGTTTATCTCTGGATCAATATCGATAATTTCTTCTGCTCTAAAAAGAGCACTCTTATATTCCAATTCATTCTTGATAATTTTCATTTCTCTCCCTCCCCTCAAACCTAAACTGCCAATCGATTATGGAAAACTCTTTTTACTATATTCTGCATGTGTGCCGATCCATTTTATGAATACATAACCAGTCTTATAGGCTATCCTGGTTACCATCCTATAACTCCTTCCTTTTATGTTGAAGATTACATAATTATTTCTTAGGAAACTTACAGTTGAATATCTATTCTTTATATCCATACTTGTTTTCCACGCTGCATGTTTTGCTTCATGATACCATGACTCTATAGAGCTTTTGCCATCTGGATGTTTTTTAACAAAGTCAGTTATTACACTTTTCGGTATCACTTGCATATACTCACTATACCAAGTTCCCTTATTTATGTCTATCTTTATTTTCCTATTTTGGGAACTTTCTATCATATAAATCATTCTACGCTTCGCCCTAATTTTGCAATCCTTTAAATAATTTGACAGTTCTTTTTTTGTCTCTGTAATGGAATGATGTGATTTTTATTAATTTTTAATAACAATTTATTTTTGTTGACAGAACTCTTTTCACCTGCAATAATAGAAACAACGTAAGCGCTTACTCAAAAGGTTGACTATCAGGATGAGACCAACAATTAACGATGTAGCAAAACAGGCAGGTGTTTCTATAGCTACAGTTTCCAGAATAATAAATGGACAGACAGGGTATACAGCAGAAACCAGAAAAAAGGTTGTAAACGTTATTCAGGAAATGGGATATATACCCAATGCTATCGCCAGGGGTTTGGTGAATAAGCGTACTAAAACAATTGGCGTATTACTTCCCAGCTTATCAAGCAGATTGTCAGCAGCCTTGCTTAAGGGGATAGAGAGCTCAGCTCATCAGTTGGATTATAGTGTAATAATTTGTGATACTGAGAGTGATGGGAAACGGACGGTTGAATATCTGGATGTCCTGAGTGAAAAACAGGTTGATGGAATTATTATTACCAGTGAATGGTTAAAAGATGTATACGAAGAAGCAATAGAGGCAATGAAAATACCTGTGGTTCTTGTTTTGACATCATCCTTACACTTGCAGGTTCCCTATATAAAAGTTGACGATTACCAGGCTTCATACCAGGCAACAAAGTATCTGATAGAAAAAGGGCATAAGAAAATAGGGATGATTAGCGGTACTAAAAAAGATAAACTTGCGGGGCTTCCCAGAATCGAAGGGTATAAACAGGCTTTGTCTGACAACCGCCTGTCAGTATCTGAAGACCACATTGCTTATGGTGATTTTGCATACAAAAGCGGGGTAAGGTGCATGGAGGAGCTGCTGGAAAGATCGCCGGATATTACCGCAGTTTTTGCCGCAAGTGATGAAATGGCAGTAGGTGCCCTGTCCTGTGCTTATAAAAGAGGGATTAACGTTCCCGCTGATTTATCAATAATCGGGTATGATGATACTCAGGATGCTGAGATGGCTATTCCTCCATTAACTACTGTACATCAACCCATCTATGAAATGGGAGAGATGGCAGTAAAAAAGTTGCTAAACATAAAGGAATCAGCGGAGAGTGTCATAATGCCTCATTACATTATTGAAAGGGACTCGGTAAGAAAGATGGATTAACTTTTCGGGATTTGATTTTTTTTCTACTAGCGGGTAAGCGCTTACCGAAAACGCTTACTGTCGAAATGAACACTTTTGATTAAAGGATATAGACAAAGTGAAAGACTTAAAACAAACAAGCATCAAACTGATACTGGAAAATCAAAATAGTTTCGGATCATATATCGCTTCTCCTGATTACCCTGTATACCGCTACTCATGGTTACGGGACGGCAGTTTTATAGCTTATTCCATGCTGATAAGCGGCGAAGTTGAATCCTGCCGTAAGTTCCTGGGCTGGGTGCATACAGCTATTCGACGGTATACCTATAAGGTGGAGAAAATTACTGTAAAGCTTGCGAATAAGCAAATCTTATACCCAAAGGATTTTTTGTCTGCCAGATATACCCTGGACGGAATGGAAGCGCGGGATGATTGGCCGAATTTTCAGATTGACGGATATGGGACATGGCTGTGGTGCCTGTCTGAATATTGCCGGCTAACCGGGGATGATAACCTGATAGAAAATTTTCAGGATAGCATACGGACAATAGTCAACTATTTAACCATGGTTTGGGAGTTACCAAATTACGACTGTTGGGAAGAGAACGGTGATCAGGTTCACCCGTCAACATTGGCCTGTGTCTTTGGCGGGATTGAAGGGATAAATCAATTTTTAAAAGAAAAAGAACTATCGGTCCTGTCACAGGACATCAGGGAATTCATCTTGTCAAATCTCACAAAAGACAAGCGGTTCCCGAAGTATATCGGTTCAGACAGCGTTGATTCCAGCCTTCTTTGGCTTTCGGTTCCTTTTAACGTTGTAGGACCCGGTCACCCTGTCATGAAAAAAACTGTACAAGCTATTGAAAGTAAACTACTTAAAAAAGGAGGTGTTAGAAGATATCCGGATGATACATTTTATGGAGGAGGGCAGTGGATCCTCTTAACTTGCTGGCTTGCCTGGTATTACTTGAAAATCGGAAAAATTCAACAAGCGGAACAGCTGTATGAATGGACCGTGATGCAAAGCGATGAGAGAGGGCACCTGCCCGAACAAGTACAAACTGACGTAAATGATACAAATATTGTAGAACAATGGGAAAAACGGTGGGGAAAAGTCGCCAAACCGTTATTATGGTCCCATTCCATGTTTCTT
>JAGLNY010000067.1 GCA_023139255.1 Spirochaetales bacterium | reverse complement strand
CGGAAGGGTCGCAGCTGATCGGGATAGTTACTTCTCTGCCGGGTACAGTAAATGCCGGGCAGGACAACTGGATCTCTTCCGCCCGGTGGCCGCAATTGGACAACCTCTGCCTTACCTCCCTTGCAGTTGAGTTTGGGATCCCATTGGTAATGCGCCGGGGTCTTGATCCTGAACTCGAGTTTTTGCTGGTAAAAAACCCACAGTACCGTCAGGGAGGGACGCTTCTCTTTCACTGGGGTTATGGGATCGGGTCAGCCTTTGCACTAGACGGCAAGGTGCTGAAGTCCAGCCTTGGCAGGTTTGGTGAGGTGGGGCACTGGCAGGTCTCTCCAGCTTCGGATAAACAATGTAACTGTGGTTTTAAGGGATGTCTGGAGACAGAGGCTGCTCTCTGGGCTATCCTGGAAGAGATAAAAGAGGTATATCCTGATGCCCCGGAGGACGAACCGGAATTTACCGATTTTATACGAAATATTAATCTGGTAAATCTGGGAGTGGTAAAAAAAGCCCTCGGATTTATCATACCTGCGTTGACTAATCTCTATAAGACCTTCTATCCCGACAGGATATTATTATTCGGCCCTTTTACGGAAAACGAATCAATAGCAGCAATGCTGAAGAACGGATTTACAGAGATGGTGCCGGAATATGCCAGACAATCGGTGGAATTGAAGGTGGTATCCGGCTTTCAGGGTGCAGTTCTGGGTAGTCTTTACCCTCTGTTCAAGGAGGCACTGCGGCCGCTTCTTAAGACAAGGGCTAATGTTTAGGGGGAGTCTCATATCATATAGATAAACCCAACTTTTCTCTAATCACAGATCCTTCCCCTTTCTTCAACAGAAAGCTGCATGATTCCTCTTCAATCAGCCGCCACTCTTTTTGCGTACAGGCTTTCAAAAATTTATAATCATGACTTACTAATAATAATCCAGCAGGACAACTTTTTAGTGCACTTTCAAGTGATAAAATTGATGGTAAGTCAAGATGGTTTGTGGGTTCATCCATTATTATCAGTGAAGGTGATTCTGTAATACCTAAAGCAAGCATCAATTTTCTCAATTCACCAGGACTCGGTTCTAGAGTATCAAGCAATTTCTTAGGATCAGAACCAAGACCGGCAATAACAGTAAAAAGATGCCCCTTTTCATTATTGGGTAACTTCTTGATTTCCCTGATAATTTTTCTTGATTCTTCCCGTGAAATTTCCTGGGGTATATAAAGATAATCACTTAATTTCATATTACTGATAATTGAATTAATAAGGGTTGTTTTTCCTGAACCATTTCTTCCGACAAGGGCAATTCGATCATTCGGTGTCATATTCAGGTTTGGATGATTAATGGTAATATCACCGACAGATATTTTCCCTTTCGATATTCTAAATAGATAGTCAGATTTTCTTTTTTTTCCCGGGAGCCAAAAATGAACATCAATAATTCTGCGGGTATTAATGCTGCCTTCTCTTTGTTCAGCATGTTTAATTCTCCCCTCCATTTGCCTTAGAAGCTTTCCATCAACGCTATCTTTTCCAGATATTCGGGCGAGATTCTTTTTAAATCTTGCATCATGATCTTTAATAGCAATCCCTTTTTTCGATCTTTTTTGATGAGACCTTGCCGCCCTTTCCCGTCTTACAACTGCCACCTGCTTTAATGATCGAACCTGTTTTTTGCTTTCACCCTTTGTTTTAAGATTGTACTCAATTTCCCGCTTCTCCTCTTTTTGACCTTCTGTAATACCGCCAGGTCTCATTATTGCGTATGGAGGATTAATAAATAAACATTGGGTACATAGTTCATCAATAAAATAACGATCATGGCTAACTAATAATCCAATTCCGCGGTAATCTTTCAACGCCTCAAATAAAAACTGCTTCCCATCATTATCAAGATGATTTGTTGGTTCATCCAGTGCAAGAAGATCGGGGTTTTGCCATAAAGCTGCTCCAATCTGAACTCGTTTTCGCTCACCATAACTTAACGAATCCCAATTTTTCAACCACTTATCACTTATTCTCAATTTACCTTTTAGAATATTAGACTCTTTATCGACTGAAAAGATAAAATCAGAAAAGTTAGCAGGAGGAAGGTCAGGGCGTTGATCACAGTAAGCAGGATTCTTACATGTAGTAATATTCCCCGAATCTGGTTCTAATATTCCAACGGCAAGATGAATAATAGTAGTTTTTCCGCCTCCGTTAACTCCAACAATTCCACTCCACCCTTTGGTGAAATGGGCATTAATATTAATCAATAGAGGGAGATTATAGCTAAAATTTACATTTGAAAAGATTATGTCTTTCATAAGTCCTCTTTTGGTGTCTTGGGAAACCTAATCCAGGCATAAAAAAAACCGCGATTCCCGCGGTATAATTGTCTAGTAAAATCTTTTTAGATCTATACCCGGAGTAAATAATGAGAGGTTATAACTAAACATTTTCATGCAGACAAATTTTACACATTTGAGATAAAATTGATGTCTAATTAGTTATAACTTTACATTCTCATCATCTTGTTCCAGGTACTCCTTTCAATATGAAGTCAGTATAAAAAAATATATAATCTTTGACAAGAGTCGTTTTCAAAAATATTTACGCTCACTACTTTTTTCAACCGAAAGTACACACCTAATCAAATAAAAGAGTTAACAAATATAGAGTAAACTAAACACGTCTGAAATTAACCGCATCCTGTGGTATTACTTGAAGGTTCCTGACAACAAGGTATAATGGGAACATGGAAACCGAAAACGGATTTATCCTCACACGCTATGCAGTTGACCGAAACGGCTGCTGCGAACTTCACTACTACGGAAGGAGTGAGTCAGGCCCTTTCAAGATCGTCATAACTCCCCACACCCCCCTCTTTTTTGTGAGAAAGGATGCTGCGACACTACCTCCACTCTCCGGGATGGATCGTAAAGAGGTGCCCCTTAAATCTTTTGAGCATATCGAGGTTGATGCTCTCTATTTCACTACCCTGAATGATTATTACAATGCCCGAAGGGAACTCCGGGAAAACCAGATAAAAACTTATGAGTCGGATGTCCGCCCTGCCGACAGGTATATCATGGAACGGTTTATCAACAGCAGTGTTGAAATTAGCGGCGAACGTCGCAGAGAGGGGAATCTTACCGTTTGGGTTAATCCCCGGATGCGGCCAGCAGAGTACCATCCGGAGTTTAGCTGGCTTTCCATCGACATTGAAACCGGCCCTTCCGATCCCGGCTCCTTTGGTGCGGGAACTACACCTCTTTACTCCATAGCCATGCACGGCACATTCGGGAGTCACGAACTAAAGAGAGTCTTTGTAGTTGGTGAATCTCCTGTTCCCAGCGACACAGACAACATAAGCAACTCAGACGACACAGGCAACATGCCCGTTATTCTCCCTACAGAGAAGGACGTTCTGTTCGCTTTTATCAAGGAGCTTAAAGCATGG
Organism: Spirochaetales bacterium; assembly: GCA_023139255.1. Lineage (GTDB taxonomy): Bacteria > Spirochaetota > Spirochaetia > JABMQR01 > JABMQR01 > JABMQR01. The sequence goes on along the minus strand of JAGLNY010000067.1, from coordinate 8,078 downwards.
GATCCTGACCTGATTATCGGTTGGCATGTCATTGGGTTCGACCTGAAATTCCTCATCGGGAAGTGCGCGATACTGCAGGTTCCCTTCTCCATTGGACGCGGTACAAAAGTGGCCAGGATATCCTCAAAAAGAAGCGGGATATTTTCAGCCGATCTCGAAGGACGGATGGTTATCGACGGTCCCCAGAATATGAGGATGGGATTCTTCAAGTTTGAGGACTTTACCCTTGAGACTGTAGCACAAGCAATCCTCGGCAGAGGAAAGGATATCCGGCCTGACGAGGAGAAAGCACAGGAAATTACGCGTAGGTTCCTGCATGATAAGAAGGCTCTAGCTCGTTACAATCTTGAGGATTGTGTGCTTGTTACCGAGATTTTCAAAAAAACAGGCCTTGTAGAGCAGATAAAGGCACGCAGTCTTATTACAGGACTCACTATGGATCGAATTAGTATGTCAGTAGCATCATTCGACCATGCAATTCTTCCGGGCATTCATAGAAAAGGATATGTTGCCCCTGAGACAGATGACGTATTTCCGGGAGGTCATGCTGCCGGCGGGTATGTGTTTACCTCTGCACCAGGGCTCTATCACCATGTAGTGGTACTCGATTTCAAGAGCCTCTATCCCACCATCATTCGCACCTTCTCCATCGATCCCTACTCGAGGCTCAGCGCAGAGATCAATACCGTTACCACCCCTAATGGGATCAAATTTTCCAGGACTCACCATATTCTTCCCGAATTTCTCGAAAACCTTATGGAGAAACGGGAGCAGGCTAAAAACCGCAACGATCTCAACCTCTCGGTAGCTATCAAGATCCTGATGAACAGCTTTTACGGAGTTATGGGCACTACCGGCTGCAGGTTCTATCATGCAGACCTTCCAACCGCTATTACAGGAACCGGGCAGTGGGTACTGAAAAACACGGCGGATTTTATTCGTGAGCAGGGGTATAATGTGATTTACGGTGATACAGACTCGGTATTTGTAGCCCTTAAAGAGCATGAATATCCACACCCTGAGAAGGCGGGCACTGCCTTGATGAAGCAGGTCAACACCTATTTTACTGAAAAAATAGTCGAAGAATTCGGCGTAGAGTCGATGCTGGAGATGGAGTTTGAGAAACACTATGAAAAGTTTTTCCTTCCAGCGAAACGATCTTCAACTGAGGGCTCGAAGAAAAGGTACGCTGGGCTCCTCACCGATGGGACCATAGAGTATAAGGGACTTGAGGTTATACGTTCTGATTGGACGGAACTGGCAAAACAGTTCCAACAGGAGCTCTTTTCCCGCTTTTTTCATGAACAGGAGATACGTGCATGGATTAAGCAGTTTGTTAAACGGCTGCGGGACGGGGAGATGGATGACCTGCTGATCTACCGAAGACGGCTGCGGCGAAGTGCAGAGCAGTATGAAAAAACCACACCGCCCCATATAAAGGCTGTGAGACTGCTGGATCCCGAGGGTATCAGGCACCTAAGGGAGATCAGCTACATCATGACAACTTATGGGGCAGTCCCGACTGAGATGGAGCCGAAGGATATTGATTACCGGCACTACATCGAGAAACAGATTAAGCCGCTGGCTGACGGGGTACTGTTCGCAATGAATGATAGTTTTGATGCTATTGTTGATGGACGGCAGCTGGAACTTTTTTCCCAGGAGCCTTAGCTGCAAAAGATGAAAAAAAGATCAAAATAATTCATAAATATCATTGACAACATCAATACCACTCTATATTCTAGTAATACAGCACAAAAACGATAGATAACGTTCAAAAAAGGTCATGCTGTATAACGCATTACGATGGGAGAAAGAAGATGTCATCGGGACAAATTCCTGCAGACAGAAAAAAACTGATAACAGGGCAAATTCGGGCACAGGGAATAGTACGGGTGAACGAATTAAGTGATTTGTTCAGTGTATCGGTACTTACCATCAGGCGGGATCTGGATCAGCTTGAGAAGCAGGGTATTCTCGAACGGACGCACGGTGGTGCTATCCTGAGGCAGAATATGCCCATTGAACCAATGTTTTCCCAGAAAGAGCAGGAGAACAAAACTGAAAAAGATTTGATAGCCATTACCGCAGCATCGCTCATTGAGGATGGTGACATGGTAATAATTAACAGTGGGTCAACGACTCAGGCAGTAATCGAGGCTTTGAAGAATAAAAAAATAACCATTATTACGAATAATATCGGGGCTGCCCTTGTTGCAGATGAAGCTGTATTTGATCTTATATTTATAGGCGGCAGTTACCGGCCGCAATCGCACTCAGTAACCGGGGATATCGGGCTGCAGGCTCTCGACCGGATTTATGCCAACAAGGCTGTTATTGGGGTTGATGGATTTAGTTTTACCTACGGTCTCACAACCCCGATTATGCAGGAAGCTGAGATGACCCGAAAGATGATCGGAAAAACTGTAGGATCGATTATTGTAGCTGCAGACAGCAGCAAAGTTGGTGTGGTATCGAACTTTAAGACAGCGGATCTGGACAGGATAAACTATCTTGTAACTGATCACGGTGCCGATCATCTTTTATCAGAAGAAGAACTGCATCATGCAGGTGTTGAACTACTGTTTGCCGGGGAGCAGATATAGCAGACCGAAAAAAGGAGGCCGATATGGCTTTAGCGTATGAAGAAGCTTACAAAGAGTGTGTTTGGGTAGATTTTGAGACTCTTGATACCTTTATGAAAGAAGTCCTGGTACGTTCCGGTGTCCCGGAGGCGGATGCTGAAATTATCAGTGAAGTGCTGATATCCTCAGACAAACGGGGTATTGATTCTCATGGGATAGGCAGGCTGAAGCCGATTTATATTGACAGGATAGATGCCGGCATCCTTAACCCGAAAACAAAAATTGATACGTTGAAAGATGACAAAACAGCGGCTGTCCTGGATGGGAACAATGGGATGGGGCATGTGGTATCTAAAAAAGCCATGGAAATAGCAATCGAGAAGGCTAAAGAGTACGGCATGGGTATGGTTGCCGTAAGAAATTCCACCCACTACGGGATTGCCGGGTATTACACCCTGATGGCAACTGAGGCAGGGATGATCGGGATTACCGGTACAAATGCCCGTCCCTCAATAGCCCCGACGTTCGGGGTTGAGAACATGCTGGGCACCAATCCGCTTACCATAGGGCTTCCCACAGATGAAGAATTTCCCTTTATCCTGGACTGTGCGACTTCAGTTTCCCAACGGGGAAAAATTGAGGTGTATGGACGTGCCGGAAAGGATCTTCCTGCCGGATGGGTAATCGGGAGTGATGGAAAAACAAGAACCGACACAAAACAGATTCTCGTAGACCTGACAAAAGGCAGAGCTGCATTAGCCCCTCTGGGAGGCATCGGGGAGCAAACAGGCGGGTATAAGGGGTACGGATACGCGATGTTTGTCGAAATCCTCTCTGCCGCGCTCCAGGATGGAAGCTGTCTGAAAGAGCTGAACGGGTTTGACAAGGAAGGGAAAAAGATTCCCTATCCTCTCGGTCACTTTTTTATCGCAATTGACCCGGAACGGTTCCTGGGGCTGGAAACATTTAAACGGATTGCCGGCAATATCTGCCGGGATGTACGGAACTCAAAAACAGCTCCCGGCGAGGAACGTATATATACTGCCGGGGAAAAAGAGTTCATTGCATGGCAGTACCGAAAAGAGCATGGGTGCCCTGTGCCGCAATCACTGCAGAAGGTAATGATTGAGCTGCGTAACAGGTGGGATATGGATTATGCCTTCGACTTTGAATAATAAAAAAATAAAATATTAAGTTTACAGGAGATTAGTTAATGGACGAATTACGAGAAAAAGCACTTAAGTATCACAGCATGAACGGCGTGCCCGGGAAAATTGAGGTTGTCCCGACAAAACCCTGCTTAACGGCAGATGACCTTTCTCTGGCGTACACTCCCGGTGTAGCGAAGCCGGTGCTCGAAATTGACAAGGATCCGGAGAATGCCTACAAATATACCTCAAAAGGGAACCTGGTTGCAGTAATATCAAACGGTACAGCGATCCTTGGTCTCGGTGACCGCGGTGCCCTTGCATCAAAACCGGTAATGGAAGGCAAAGGGGTACTCTTTAAGAGATTTGCAGATATTGATGTATTCGATATTGAGGTTGATACAAAAGACCCGAAGAAAATTATTGAGATAGTGAAACTGATGGAACCCACATTCGGCGGGGTGAATCTTGAGGATATCAAGGCCCCGGAATGTTTTGAGATTGAGCAGACACTGATTAAAGAGTGTGACATACCGATTTTCCACGATGACCAGCATGGTACAGCAATAATATCCACAGCAGGAATCCTGAATGCCTCTGAAATTGTCGGGAAAAAGCTGGAAGACTTAAAGGTGGTTTTCAATGGTGCCGGCGCGGCAGGAGTGTCCTGCAGTAAAATGTTTGCAGCTGCTGGTATCAAAAAAGAGAACATTATCATGTGTGACAGCAAAGGGGTTATCTATAAAGGAAGATTAGAACGAATGACCCCGGAAAAGGAAGAGCTGGCTGTGGAGACTGATGCAAGAACCCTTGTCGAGGCTATGGCTGGGGCTGATGTATTAATAGGTTTGTCCATTGCCGACTGTATTACTCCAGAAATGCTGCTCTCCATGGCAAAAGACCCAATTGTATTTGCCATGAGCAACCCCAATCCTGAAATTAAATATGAGACAGCTATAGCTGCCCGGGATGATGTGATTATGGCTACCGGAAGAAGTGATTATCCTAACCAGATTAACAATGTCCTTGGATTCCCGTTTATTTTCCGGGGAGCGCTTGATGTCCGGGCAACAGAAATCTCAGAGGGAATGAAAATGGCGGCAGCAAAAGCATTAGCCGCCCTTGCAAAAGAACCCGTTCCTGAAGAGGTGAAAGCTGCTTACGGCGGACGTGAATTTTCATTCGGGCGTGATTATATTGTACCAAAACCTTTCGATCCCCGCGTTATTGAGTGGGAAGCAGTGGCTGTCGCAAAAGCAGCCTGTGAAGAAGGTATTGCAAAATACCCGATTGAGGACTGGGATGCATATATCGTTCAGCTGCGGGAACGGATGAAAAAATACTGGGATTAATAATCCAGTACCATGAGTCCTGGAACATCATTAAAGTGTTTATCACTACTTAGCAGGATCGATCCTGTTTCCATTGTAGATGCTGCAATCCAAATATCATTTGTTGGGATAGGGGTTCCCTGTGTACGGAGAATTTTTATTAAATACCCATATCTGAATGCAATTTCATTAGTGACAGCGATGATGCTGACCCCTGGTTTTGATAAGAAGGTATTTAACTCAGTTAAATTCTTCTCTGTCAAACTACCGATTTGAAAACCCGAGTAGAGTTCTCCAAGTACTGTTGCCGGGACTAATAATTCTTCAGCATTTTCCAATATTTGCTTAAGTTCAATGTTTCCGTTCTTAAAAGTCGAATATGCGTTTGTATCAAGGGATAATTTCATTTTTTTATTTCCATACTTCAGGATCGATCCGGTTAAACTCTTTCGTGTTTTTCATGAACTCAGCAAATTGATCTTTATCCCAGGTGCCGCATAGATCACCCAAATCTCTTTTTTTGCTTGAATCAACAGATAATCCCAGAGTTTTCATGAGAAGTGCAAGTATCACCTTATTGAGGCTGGTTTTATTTTTTCTGGCAAGACTTCTCAATTGGCTGTCAAGAACATTTGGTATTTGGCGAAGAGTTATTTGACTCATAAATTGCCTCCATGACTCATAATTTGCATTGAGAGTAATGTAATATTATTAAATAGTCAACTGTGCTGCATTGATTCTTCATCACCACCCAAAATAAAAAAACCGCCTCTAAAGACGGTCGTTTTACGGTACTGGATTGTAAATTAGCCGACAACCTTAACAATAGCTGCTGGCTGTTCAGAAACTATCTCTCCCAGTTCCCTGTCCAGCATAACTTTTCCGGAAATCAGGAAAGCAATTACCAGGATCACTAAAAACCCGAATCCGCCTATTAAAATTTTATTACTGGTTTTCATTGTGTAACTCCTTTTCTGATTTTTCGTATAAAGAGAGAATCTCTTTTGGTGTTATCTGCAGCGATCTCATAGCCTTGAATAATTCAGGAAGCTGCTGTTGGATAAATATCTTTTTCTTTTCAGCCAGGACATGTTCCAGGGCATCCGGGGCTGTGAAATACCCAATACCGCGTTTGTTGAAAATAACCCCTTTATCCTGAAGGTAATTATAGGTTCTCATAACCGTATTCGGGTTAACTTCCATCTGTATCGCTGTTTCCCTGATAGAGGGAATTCGTTCTCCATTTTTCCATACTTTCACAATAATATTCTCCACCATATGATCCGCAATTTGCAGATAAATCGATTTTTGTTCCTTAAATTGCATCATTTGCCTGTACCTCCCGAACCCTGAAGTAGCTTACTACCCAGCAGAAAGGAGCAAGAAAGACCCAGAACAGAACTTTTCCGATAGTCTCAAAAACTTTTACTTCAACTATTGAATTCAATGATTCCGGTGAACTGAACCTAAATTGAAGATTGTTGAAAAATATGTCTGGACCAAACACCATCCCTGACAGTGCTTCGAAATATTCTCTAAAAAGTATTCTCACAACTAAGAGACTGATTAAACCGATTACAAGGACTAACACATTCAACATCAGTACAGTTTTTATAAAAGAGGCTTTTCTAAAGTATGCAGCACCAAGCAGAAAGATTGATTGAGTAACGATATAGATTGCAATCAATTTCCAGTAAGATCCCTGAACAGGGTTAAAGAACGGGAAATGCCGTCCAAAAATCATGCCGTTAATACTTTCAATAACAAGTGATGACGCAGTAATAAAAAGCAGCAGTACTACGGGGTAGAGAAGGGCTGAATAAAGTACCTTTACCGAGAGCTTCTCTAATGGTGATGCCGGAAGCATAAGCCAGTTGTGCTGAGTTGCTTTTCCGTACAAATCTTCCCGGAACGAGAGGCTGGTGATAATAAAGCCGCCGATGAAAAGGAAGTTGATGAAGTATGAGCTATAGAATGTTGCAAGATTAGAAGATGAAGGATCATCGAAAATATGAGTAAGCAAGCTTGGCAGGAGCATGATCAGAAAAAGGGTTAGCGCATATATCATCATACCTTTTCTGCTTTCAAGTATGTCTTTTCTTAATAAGTATAATAGTTTCATCTTATACTCCTTTATTCATAAGATTTGTGATTGCCGCAGGATTTGCGACGACAGCGTTGAAGAGTGTCTCCAGGTCAACGTTAGTTTCCGGACCTTTAACATTTCTCATTTTGAGTGCTGACCACCCCCCGGGAACCTTTTCCTTAAATACGCACTCTGTATTTTCCGGTTCTGTTGGAGTTACAGAGAGTGTAAGTGCGGAGGTTACTTCACCCAAAGAGTTATTAAAAACCACTTTTCCTTCATGCAGGATGATGATCGGGTCAATGAGGTTTTCCATATCCCGCACCTGATGGGTCGAAATTATGAAGGTACGGTTTGCGGTCATGGCAGAAGCTAAAGTTCTCCGGAATTGACTTTTTGAGGGAATATCCAGCCCGTTTGTGGGTTCGTCAAGAATGAGCAGCGAGGTGTTGGAGGCGAGTCCGAAAGAGAGCAGGAACTTCTTTTTCTGCCCATAGGAGAACTCACTGAGTTTTTTGCTGAAGTCGAGGTCAAAGGATTTGGTATACCGGTCAAATGCCGCTTTATCAAACCCCGGGTAGAAAGGTGCGTTTATTAATAAGTACTCCTTTAATTCTACATTCGGCAGGTAAAATTCTTCAGGCAGGTAGAAAATTTGCTCAAGCATCCCGGTATCACGTTTTTGCGGGTTATGTCCCAGGACATCAGCTTTTCCTTTTCCAATATAGAGCTGGCCGGAAATAATTTTCAGCAGTGTGGTTTTCCCGGCACCGTTCATACCAAGAAGTCCGTAAATATTGCCCCCTGGTATATCAATTGTTAGTCCGTTAAACAGCTTTGTTTTACTGTAGTCAAACGAAACATCCTGTAATTTTATCATACTATACTCCTTTAAGCATTTCTCATTGAAATGGTTTTATTAAACTAG
>JAGLNY010000066.1 GCA_023139255.1 Spirochaetales bacterium | reverse complement strand
GTACTAATCAACTAATACACTAACAATGTAAAACAGGAAGGATAATTTGTCAAGAGAAAAAATAAAAAAATAAAAAAGGGGGAATAAGTTTGCAGGGAGATCTCGAATATGTTAATAAATCTTTGGTTAGTTTTTAAATTTTAATGTTGACCAATTTAACTGAGCAGTGTCTTTATCTGGTCGCGAAGATCCTGCAGTGCTTCCTGGAAACTTTTTTCCAGCTGTTTATAATTGGCCTCAAGAAATTTTAAGAAGTCCGGATCCTGCTCGGGCTGCAGGGTTACCTGCTGACCTGTTTGGCGTGAAAGCTGTTCCTCTTTCTGCTTCAAGTGAGGGGCATACTGCTGCTTTGCCATCTCAAGCATCTGTTCGTGAGACTGCAGGTATTGCTGGTACAGTTGATCTAACTGTATAAATAGCTGGGTCACAGATTCAGCGGTGCCTGAATTGGAAGATTCAGTTTCGGATGTTAGAAGTTCTGCAGCACCTTTCAGTTTACCCAGGTTCTGGACATACAGGTCATCTTTGGGCAGGGAAATATTTGCCAGCAGGGTCTCAATCATATGCTCTCTGATTAAGGGCTTATCAGCATCAGGGATCTTATTCAGCTTATCCCCAAGAGCTTCCACTGTAGAATCATGGTCAAACAAGAAGGAACCCATTAATCTTTTACCGGTTTTAGTTAATTCATTATTCCTGATTTTTTCAGGGTCACTTTCGACTGACTCAGTTTTTTCAAGGGCAATTTCTAAAGCTGAACGAATTCGTGCCATCTCTTTTTCTCCACGTATAAAGTTACAGAATGCTGCTTTCTGTGATCAACACTTAGAAGATAGCTAAGATTGTATTATATTGCAAGTAAACGAAGGGAATTTCCCGGTATACAGGAGATACTTGCTCACTGCCGTAAAACTCCGTACAATGATTTCATGACAGAGCAAATATATTATAGCGATCAGTACAAAAAAATAGAATCATCCAATATTCTAAGGGTGGATCAGCTGAAAAAGAATTATGGAATAGTATTGGATCGCACCATCTTTTACCCGGAGGGGGGAGGACAGCCGGGTGACACCGGTTTTATCGGGAATACCAGGATAATCGATACCAGAAGAAAAGACGGGGTTATATACCATATCGCTGAAAATGAACCTGAGTTTAAGTTAGGCACTGCCGTTGAGTGCAGGCTGAATTGGGAACGGCGATATGATTATATGCAGCAGCATACCGGACAGCATATCCTTTCAGGAGTGATGCACAACCTGTTTGGTATTGCAACAGTATCTGTTCACCAGGGGGAAGATTATCTCACTATTGAGACAGACCGGGAAGAAATACACGAAGAAGAAATTCTGGCAATAGAGGATGGGACAAACCGTATAATTACTGGAAATGTACCCGTTACTATCTTCTCAGTTGATGAGACCAAAACCGGGGCTATGAATCTGAGAAGGAGGCCGAAGGTTTCCGGAGCTGTCAGATTGGTTCAGATAGAGAAGTATGATATTGTTGCCTGCGGCGGCATGCATGTTTCAAATACCAGTGAAGTACGGCTGACTGCCTGGGTTGGGTCTGAGAAAATTCGTGGGCATGCGCGTCTCATCTGGAAAGTCGGGGATCGGGCGGTGTCTGACTACCGGGAGAAAACGGAAATAATTAAGAAATTATCAAATCTTTTTTCAACACCGCAAAATAGCATCATTCATGCAGCAGTCACCCGTACCGATCAGTTTAGGGATGTACAGCAAACTCTCTCTGAACTTGAAAACACTATTGTCCGGCTGCGGCTGGCAGAACTGGAAGGTCATGCAGGCAGGTATAATGGTATCACTGTTATTATTGGTGATTTCAGTGCTGAACGAGCCGGTTTCCTGAGAAATGCAGTAAAAAAACTGCCGGATGACAAACCGCTCATTTTCTGCGGAATGCAAAAAACAGGTGAAAACGAACTGATATGGGCTATTGCCGCAAACAGGGATAACATTATAGATTTTCCTGCAGTCCGTGAAAAATTGTTTCCCATCATAAATGCGAAAGGCGGCGGTAAGCCTCCGGTTTGGCAGGGGAAAGGAAGCAATATTGGCGGGATTGACCAATTTTTTGAGGCATTTGTAAATTTAATAAAAGAGAGCTGATTGGTGTAGGAGAATTACACATGGGAATAAAGAAATCAACAAGAGTTGTGGATGCAGCAAGGGTTGTAAGTGCTGAAACAATTATGAGCAAGCTAGAAGAGAAAGCCGACAAGGAAAAAGGCAGTCAGTTAGAGAGTTTTTTTAAGACCGGCCCGGGGCAATATGGTGAGGGAGACCGGTTTTTGGGTGTCACGATCCCGGAGCAAAGAAAAATTGCGCGGCTCCATTACCGTGACTGCCCATTTGACCAACTAGGTATATTAATAGAGTCGGAAATCCATGATCACCGAATGACAGCATTGCTTATGCTGGTCTATGGATCAGAAAGCCGGATTGGGAAAGCAAATCTCAAACCCTATATTGATTTTTATTTTACCCATCTGGATTGGGTGAACAATTGGGACCTTGTTGATGTTACCTGCCACAAAATACTGGGACCCTGGTTTTTCGGGAGAGATAGAGCAAAATTAACAGGACTTGCATCATCAGATAATCTATGGCATCAGAGAATAGCAATAATAACCACACTCTACTTCATACGACAGAACGATTACGCAACGACCTTTAAGATTTCCGATATACTTTTTGACAATCCGCATGACCTGATCCATAAAGCGGTTGGATGGATGCTGAGGGAAACTGGAAACCGTGATCCCCAGGCTGAACGGGAATATCTGGACTCACGCTATAAACGTATGCCAAGAACCATGCTCCGTTATGCAATTGAGAAATTTCCTGAAAATGAACGACAGGCATATCTTCATGGGGAAATATAAGTTGATGAAAAAAGAGGAGACCAAGCTGGATAAACCAGTTTCAACCACAGCCCTGGATACTGACCAGCCGCTTCAGTGGCGACCCCTTATACTAAAAACACTCCTGATGGCAGCGGTAATCATGACCCTGTATGGGGTTTTCGCCCTTCTGTTCCATGATCAGATGGAAAAAACCGGGTTGTGGCTTGGCAGGGAGCTCGGGTATGGTGGTGTGGCGCTTTTTACTTTTTTTGTTGACGCGGTTATAATTCCGACGACTACTGATGTCATTTTCCCTTTTTTGATGGAGTGGAATCCCTACTTCCTGTTATCTGTAATGTCAGCAGCTTCCATACTTGGAGGGTTTTCCGGTTACTGGCTGGCGCGAAGTTTTAATCATATTCACTTTGTTCATCGGGTTACAATTTCATACCATAAACGCGGTGAGTCAATGATAAACAGCTATGGGGCCTGGGCTGTAGTTATAGCCGGGTTTACCCCCGTACCATTTTCCACTATCTGCTGGATTGCCGGTTTATTGGAAGTGCCGGCAGGGAAGGTGCTTTTAGCCTGTTTTTCACGGATTCCCAGAATGATAGTGTATTATTTCCTGATAAAAAGCGGCTTTAGCCTGATTGAAAGATTTGCCGGATAGGAGCCTGTCGGACTTGATGCTATTGGAGCTGTTTTTAGAGATTTTTGCCCTATAAATTTTATTCCATTTCCCTCAGCATCTTCTCAATTTCCCAATGATCCTGCTTTTTTGCCATATCAGCCGGTGTATCCCCGGCAAGATTTTTCATACCTGCTGAAATTCCGATAGAGACTAAATAATTAACTGCATCGATATTTCCATAGAAAGCGGCAATGTGCAGCGGTGTATTACCATACTGATCAGTAACATTCTTATTTTCCGGTGTTACAATCCAGGATATGGTGTCGGTTCCCATAGAGAAGGCTATTGAGAGAGGAGAATTTCCATCACCATTTCTTGAAAAAATATCGGCCCCGGCATCAATAAGAATTAAAACCGCATTCTTATTAAGGGAAAGGAAGGCTGTATGCAGCGGGGTGTTTATCCAATTGTTCCTGCTGTTGATATCAGCACCCTTATGTATAAGAAGATTAATTATGTCCTCAGAAGAATTTTTCTGGATTGCTGCATGAAGTGGGGTATTTCCTTTATCATCCCGGGCAGATATTGAGAATCCCTGGATAAACCAGTCCACAACATCAACCCCTGCAGTAAACGCGATCCCGATTGGGGTATCCCCATAACGGTTTTCAGCAAATATGGCCGCACCCTGCTCAATCAGGAGCGTGCTTATTTTTTCATTCCGTTTTCGTATTGCTTCATGGAGCGGAGTATTTCCCCTATCATCCCTGGCGTTGAAATCGGCCCCAAGAGATATCAATAGTTCAGATATTTCCCAGTAATTTTTCCTGGCCGAAAGAAGGAGGGGAGTCCTTCCCATATTATCCCTTGACTCAAGGGAGGCGTTATACTCTATGAGCATTTTAACACTATTCTGATCACGCTGCAGGACTGCGGTATGCAGTGGGGTATTACCACTTAAATTCCGTAAATGCACATTAGCCCCTCGAAGGAGAAGGAATTTTGCGGCCTGCACAGACTCCCAGGAAATTGCGGTATGCAGCGGTGTATTACTGTAGGAATCACGCGCATTAATCAGTGCCCCGTTATTCATAAGAACCTGGCATATTTTTATACTATTATTTTTTACTGCATAATGAATTGGTGTGAATCCTTCAAAATTATGAACATTTATATTTGCACCCTGCTCTATGAGATATGATACTATTTCAGGATAATCCCACTGAACGGCCATATGGATAGGAGTGTTCCCGGAAGTGTCTGCTAAAAGAAGATTGTCGGGTGTTATAAGCATAGAGGTAAAATCAATACCTTGATCAAAAGCCAGGACAGCTGGAGCTTTTCCCCGGTTGTTTGACAGGAATGGATCGGCACCATACTGTACCAGGAGAGCAGCTGCATCTGCATAACTAACCTCGACAGATGAGTGAAGTGCAGTATCCCCAAGAAAGTTTTTCTTATCAAGGTCAGCCCCTGAGTTAATGATAAACTCAATCACATCCAGCATAGCCCCGTTATTTATGGCTGTATGCAGGGGTGTATTTCCATAAGCATCAACTGTTTGGTTTATCTCCGGTGAATAAAACCAACTTATAACATCTATTCCTTTCATCAGGGAACGAATTAATGGAGTTATTTCATTATAGTTTTTTGCATACAAATCAGCATCATTGTTAAGAAGAAGTTCTACTGCCGGCCGGTTGTTCTGTGCCAGGGCAAGCATAATTGGCGTGTTTCCTGTTTTATCACGACTGTTTGGGTCTGCTCCTCTCAACAGGAGCAATTCAACAAAATCAGATGAAACACCGGGATCCACGGCTATATGCAGGGCAGTGTCGCCATACACATTTCTGCTGTCTATATCCGCTCCGTTATCCAGCAGATATTCAACAATTTCCTTTTTCCCGATTTTAGAGATTGCCAGATGAAGAGGTGTGCTGCTTGAACCATTCCGTGCATCAACATCCACCCCGGAAAGAATAAGAAGTTCTAAAATCTCAAGATTGCCGTACTCAACAGCCGTGTGAATGGGGGTATTATTATTTTCATCTCTAGCTTCCAGATAAGCACCCCGTTTGATGAACATACTCATAAGAGCAAGGTGATTGTAACTAGCTGTATAGTGCAGGACAGTTGCCCCGTTCTCAAAACGGGATTCTACACCGGTGTTGGAGATTGCCTGGAATGCATAATAGAAATCCTGGTTTGACGGGATATCAGAGTAGTTTCTTATCAATTCTTCCACAACCTGTACATGTATATCACTATGGGTATAACCGAATGCAATATCCAGCGGCAGTAATTCTTCATTATTGCGAATATTGATATCTGCACCGTTTGTGAGCAGCTGCCTGACATTCTCTACGCTGCCCATTTCTGCAGCAAGGTGCATGGGTGTGTTCCCGTTTATATCTTTGGTATTTACCAGTTCCTCACCCAGTAGTTCGGAAACAGCTTTAGGACCTTCCAGTAGTGCTTTTCCTATTATGTTTTTTCCCTGGCTATCTAATGAAAATATAAGGTTTCCTTTTCCAGCAAGGAGTGAAGCCATTTCGTAAGACAGTTCTGCGGCAGCGTGTATAGGAAGCCGTCCTTCTGCATTTGCTGTTGAAGGATCTGCTCCATGCTTCAGCAGCAGCCGGATCATAAGTTCATTTCCGGTTTCTGCCGCAGTATAAAGAGGTGAAGTTCCGGTTCCATCAGTCTGGTTGGGATCAGCGCCATCCAGGATAAATTGTTGAGTCTCAGTCAGGGCTTCGTCCCGGATGGAATCAAAAATTGACATATATTCAATCTTCGGTTCCGGTATATGTACAGGTTCAGGTTCTGTTTCTATGGGAATTTCGATTTCTTCTGGTTCTTCAGCTTCTTCTTCCTCTGCGGTAATAATAACCACATTTTCCGGGATTTTCAAAGCAACGTTTGTTTTAGGAATATCTTTACTGACAATTGAAATTAATTTCTCAGGTTCTGTTTTTTTAGTCAATATCGGGGTGGTAGGGGGAATTTCGACCGGGACAATTTCGGTATCAGTTTCAATCTCTGTGACTTCTTCTGCTTCTGCCGGTTTGATTTCAGGAATTTCCGCTGGTAATAGCTCAGGAACTGGTTCAGG
>JAGLNY010000065.1 GCA_023139255.1 Spirochaetales bacterium | reverse complement strand
TCGGGTTCCAGTATGGGCTCAGGCTTAGGCTCAGGTTCTTCTACAAGAGTTGTATCCTCTATTTCAGCAAGTGCCGCAGTATCCGGTTCTATCGAACTTTCTTCTTCGATAATCTCAGTGTCTATGGTGTCAGTTTCTGGAGCCTCTGTTGATGTGGGCTCAGGAACTGGTTCTGGTTCGGGTTCCAGTATGGGCTCAGGCTTAGGCTCAGATTCAGGTTCTTCTACAAGAATTGTATCCTCTGTTTCAGCAAGTGCCGCAGTATCCGGTTCCATCGAACTCTCTTCTTCAATGATTTCAGTATCAATCGCGACAGTCTCAGGAACTGGTTCAGCTTCCTGCAAAACTGCAGCAGCAGCTATCTCAGACTCAGCGGATTCCTCTATAACCTTATCGGGTAATTCATATGATTCACAGGAAACCAGAAATACAGAGAGCACTACAGCTGTAACCAGGACACCAAAAATCTTTCTCATCTGAACACCTCTGAGTTAGGAGTCTGTCGGACTTAATCAATATAGGTCAAAAATCTCTAAAAACAGCTCCAATAGCATCAAGTCTGACAGACTCATAGTATATACTGAGGATGTTGCATTGTACAATGTTAAAAATTATTCAGTTAATAATGATTCCAGCTCTTCAGCAATCATGACAGCACGCTCCTGAGCATCACCAACATATTCTGATGCATCCAGGAGATCAAGGACATCACTTTCTGGAACAAGCTTTGTGATCTGCGGATCACAGGCAAGAAGCTCTCGCAAGGAATTTTCTTTTCCCTGCTGAAGTTCTGCCCAGGCAGTGAGAGAATGCTCCCTGATAACCTCATGCATTTCCTGACGATTTCCACCGCGGCGGCCCAACTCCATCAGCAAACGTTCGGTTGCAGCGAAAACACCATAGGTTTTAAGATTTCGATCCATAGACTCAAAATTAAAGCGTAAACCGGAAAACACAGTATTCATCGTTCTAAGTATCTCATCAGTCGAAAGGAACGCGGCAGGAAGTACTTCGCGTCTGTTCGCTGAATCATCAAGAGTTCTCTCCAAGAGAGTATGTGCAGCATTGTTCCAGGCTGTTGCCGGCAGAGTTGAAAGAAAGCGTGCAAGGGAATCTATTTTTTCCGAACGGATCGGATTTCTTTTAAAAGGCATGGCAGAAGAACCAACCTGCTTTGAACCGAAGGGCTCACTCCACTCGCCGAATGGAGGAGACTGAAGGATCCTGATATCAAAAGCCATTTTATACAGGGAGGCTCCAAGACCAGAGAGAACATTGATGATTGCCAGATCCTGCTTTCTCGGATATACCTGAGTAGCTGCAGTAAATGCCTCAAGGTCCAGTTCTTTCATAACCATACTTTCCAGTTCAGAGGGTTTCATCTCTGTGCCTTTCAGTAGTTCTGTATATGATGCACTTGTCCCTACAGCACCCTTCATCCCCTTCCCGCGGATTGAATTCCGGACTCTGCGAAGTTCTCTCAAATCCTCTCCCAGATCTTGTCCGTATTGAGCAAGACGATATCCGATTGTAGTAGGTTCAGCCGGCTGGATGTGGGTAAATGCCATGCAGGGAACATGTGCATACTCACGGATTTTTTCAGCAAGCATCGCAGTCAGTTCAAGTGTCTTGCTGATGATAATATCCATGGCTTCTTTCAGCCGGACAGCATCCATATTATCCAGGGCATCCATACTGGTTGCACCAAGATGAATAATGCTTCCTCCAACAGGACACTGTTCAGCATAGGTTTTTATCTCAGCCATAAGGTCGTGATGTATTTCAGCCTCAATTTCTGATGCGCGGGCAATATCAATAGTATCTATTGATTTTTCCAGGTCAAGAACCTGTTCTTCTGTAACAATTCCCGCTTTCATCTCAGCGCGTGCAAGAGCAGTCCAAATTTTTCTGAGCAGGCGGCGTTTGTGTTTTTCAGACCAGACAACCCGCATTTCGCTGCTCCCGTATCTCCAGGTGAATGGTGAGATAAATGTATCGTGCTGATAAATATTTTCTGCCATATTTAAAAATCCTTACTTAATTATAATCTGGTCACGTTCAGGACCAACAGAGACAAATTGAATAGGTGCCCCGGTCAGTTCCTCGATGCGTTTCAGGTAAGCCTTCGCTTTTTCCGGGAGATCTTCCCATTTCCGTACGCTTGTAGTGTCATAATTCCAGCCTTCCCATACCTCATATACCGGTTCGGCAATTTCCTGGAGTGATGTTTCCGGTACATAATCAATTATTTCACCATTAACATTGTAGCCGGTACAGATTTTTAGGTTGTCAAAACTGTCAAGGACATCAAGTTTTGTTATAGCGATTCCCGTAAAACCATTGATCCAGCATGAATATGCAGCAGCTACACCATCAAACCATCCACAACGCCTTGGACGGCCGGTAGTAGCCCCATACTCTCCCCCGATGGAACGAAGTTTATCCCCATCTTCATCAAACAGTTCAACAGAGAACGGTCCGCCGCCGACAGATGTTGAATATGCTTTCACAATCCCGATAATATTATCTATTCTTTTTGGAGAAATTCCTGCTCCGGAACATATCCCGCCGGCAGTAGGATTTGATGAGGTGGTATATGGATAGATGCCCCAGTCAAGATCACGCATAATTCCCAATTGCCCTTCCATTACGATATTTTTTCCAGAGAGTACGGCATCGCGCACAAGGGGAATAGAATCGATAATCTTGTCGCCGAATTTTTCCCGCCATGAAGCACAGAGCTCCATAATTTCATCAACAGTAACTTCAGGAAGGCCAAAATATGTTAACTCACGATTTTTTCGCGGGAGCAGCATTTCCAGACGCACTTTAAGTCTCTCAGGATGAAGTATATCAACAGCCCTGATCCCGACACGTGCCGCTTTGTCCGAATAAACCGGCCCAATGCCTCTCTTGGTTGTTCCTACTTCCCATCCTTTTTTCTTGCTGGCCTCTTCAGCCCCGTCAAGCAGGCAGTGGAAAGGCATAATAAGATGAGCCCGTTTGTCAACATAGAGATTCTTTATTATAACTCCGGATTCAGCCACCTCAGCAATCTCTTTTTCCATGGTGTTAAAATTAACCACAGTACCAGCCCCGACCAGGCATACCGTTTTTGGGTTGAAAATTCCTGATGGAAGAATATGCAGGGCAAATTTCCCATATTCGTTGATTACTGTATGACCGGCATTATCACCTCCCTGATAACGTATAACCAGATCAGCATTCTGCGCAAGATAGTCAACCAGCCGGCCTTTTCCTTCATCGCCCCATTGGGCTCCCACAATAGCGGTAACACTCATTATATTTTCTCCTTCATTTTGATATTACATACATCATGTTCGTCAATATCCTCTGCATCCCAGGGATATTTTATCCATCGGTCATCAACCTCAACGGCAGGATAATACCGTTTAATCTCCG
Source organism: Spirochaetales bacterium (assembly GCA_023139255.1). Classification (GTDB taxonomy): domain Bacteria; phylum Spirochaetota; class Spirochaetia; order JABMQR01; family JABMQR01; genus JABMQR01. The sequence continues at coordinate 8,598 of JAGLNY010000065.1, read as the reverse complement.
GTGGAAACTCACCGGTTTTCTGCTTTTTCTTATTATGGATAACCAGGACAGCAATTTCCTGTGGTTTGTGATTGAGGAGTTCCCTAACACAATAGCTGAGGGTAGCCCTGGTATCGTCAACTTCGTCGATGAGCAGTACCTTCTTGCCTGTAAGTTTTTTCTCGACCTCATCAATCCACTGGATCTTCCGGGGAAAACCGGTTGGTTTATTGTCCATTCCATAATAAGAGATACCGACAGCGAAAATCGGGCGATTAATAAAAGTTTTGAGAATCCTTGCCGGGATAAACCCTCCGGATCCGATCGCTACAATAACATCCGGATCAAAATCAGAATTTTCAATCTTCATTGCAAGTTTTTTAACCGCTTTATGAATTTCATTGTAGGTGACATAGAGCTTATTATCCATGCATTGATCCTTTTTTCTGCTGCTAAACTGGTTTCATTTCCGCTATATACGGGAGAGTTCTGTATTTCTCCGCATAATCCAAACCATAACCGACAACCCATACATCGGGTATTTCAAATCCAAGATAATCGAGACCAACTTCCACTATCCGTCGATCCGGCTTATCAAGCAGGGCAACGGTTTTCAGAGAGGCTGGTCTCCTCGACTCAAAATTTCTCTTTAGGTAGTCAAGGGTATACCCGCTGTCAAGAATATCTTCAATAATAAGCACATGTTTGCCGGCAAGGTTTTCCCTGACATCCATTATCATCCTGACATTTCCTGAAGATTTTTCTGTATTTCCATAGCTGGAGAGTGCAATAAAATCTACTGAGTGTTCAACTCCGAGCTTTCTGGAAAGGTCGCTCAACAAAATAAATGAGCCTTTCAGGACACCGACGAGAACCAGATTATCAACATCTTTATAGTCATTTGTAATGATTCTGGCAAGTTCGGTTACACGACGCTGAATGGTATCGGCGTCTATAAGAACCCTGACAAGTCCGGAAGAAAGAGGAGGAATTGTTATTGCTGACATGCAAACATCCTTCTGAGTGTATAGTTTCAGCGTTTCCTGGGCGAGTTAATGTCTGAACTCAGCCTGCTGCTGTCTGATACATGGAAAGGAAATTGCTTTTACGGAAATAGTCGAAATTGATCAAACCCGTAGTTTTCAACAAAGAATTATTATTAGCAATTTCCTATTACTAAATATAGGGAAACAGCACTATTGTCAAGGGTTGAGTAGTAGGGTAAACAAGGAGGAGTTGTACCTGGAAAACAGAGCTTATGAAAACGCAATTTTACTATAAGATCCAATGTCCGAATTCTTATCTTGACAAAACCGATAAAATTGTAAAAAATAAACAGGAAAATTTTTAAAAGGATGCTTATGAGAAAAATCAGAGCTTCTGGATTAGGTATTTTTTTGTGTTTCTCAATACCATCTTCTATCTATAGTACAGCAGGAGAGCTTTCATGAAAGAAGAAATTATGTTTCCCGTATATATACGATCCTTTGGTTCCTTTATCCCGAAACGGCGCGTAACAAATGAAGAATTGTCAAAAACCGTCGATACAGATGATGAGTGGATCAGATCGCATACCGGTATAGGCGCCAGACATTTGGCGGAAGATAATGAGGCTACATCAGACCTTGCTGAACAAGCTGCAAGAAATGCAGTTGAACGGGCAGGTATGAATCTTGAAGATCTGGATTGTATTGTTGTTGCAACAGCGACTCCTGATCATATCGGATTTCCCTCAACAGCATGTATTGTACAAAGCAAACTTGGGTTGAAGAAAATACCGGCATTTGATGTAACAGCAGGTTGTACGGGATTTATCTATGCCCTGGAAATAGCCCTGGCTTTCATGAAAGACAGCCATATGAAAAATATCCTGGTTATTGGTGCTGAGAAATTATCGAGCATAACAAACTGGGCTGACAGGAATACTTGTGTATTATTTGGTGATGGTGCGGGTTGTGCGATACTCTCTACCATTGAATCTCCCAGACATCTTGAAGACCGCAGCAGCAGGAAATTTAAAGAGCCGGGTTTTATAGACTCGTTGCTTTATTCTGAAGGAAGCGGTTCTGAATATTTAATGGTTCCAAGCGGCGGTTCCAAAAATCCCATCATGGGAGGAGAGGTGAACATTGAGGATGTTTCCCTATATATGGACGGGAGAAAGGTGTACACTTTTGCCGTAAGAGTCGTAAGTGAGACAATAGTTGAACTGCTGGAACGTAATGAGATGACAATAGAGGATATTGATTGGATAGTCCCTCATCAGGCAAACAGCCGGATAATCCAGGCAGCCTCAAAACGGCTGAAAATTCCCATGGAAAAATTTTTCCTGAATATTGAGGACTATGCCAACACATCAGCAGCCTCAATCGGTATTGCCTGTGCAGAGATGCAGGAGAAGGGATTACTGAAAGCAGGGGATGTAGTTCTGACAGTAGGATTTGGTGCCGGGCTTACCTACGGCGGGAATCTGTTTGTTTGGTAAAAGTTGCTATTTGCAAGGTAAAAGGTTTGAAAAAGTTACATATTACAGATATAGTCTGTATGGATACAATCAAGTTAAAATGAGTGAGGGATATATTTAATGAAGAAAAATGTTTGTTTTTTCCCAGGGCAGGGAGCGCAGTATCCGGGAATGGGAAGAGATTTATATGAGGCTTCGGCTGAAGTCCGTGAGCTTTTTGATGCAGCATCCGATACGACAGGACGTGATATTAAACACTTGATTTTTAACGGTTCCGAAGAGGACTTAAAAATTACCTCAAATACTCAGGTGGCAATTACCTTGGTAAATATTTCTGTCTATACAATACTCAAGACGAAAGGGCTGCTTATCAGTGATGATTCCGAGCCTGTTTATGCCGGGTTCAGCCTTGGTGAACTATCAGCTTATTATGCCGCTGGAATTATAGACCTGAAAACACTCTTTAGTATAACCAATATGCGCGGCAACCTCATGGCAAAAGCCGCAAAAGAAGCTGTTGCGGCACATGGGACGCTTGGCATGGCAGCGGTTATCGGTAAGGGGTTTGAGGAAGTGAAGTCGATAATCAGTGACTCAGGACTTGAGCATGTATATCCTTCAAATGATAACGGACCTAAACAGGTTGTTATTGCCGGTGTTGAGGAAAGTATAAAGAGGCTGACTGAAGTTTTGAAAGAAGCCGGAGTACGAAGAGTTATCCCTCTTCGGGTAGGTGCACCCTTTCATACACCTTTTTTAGTCTCAGCAGCAGAAGAGTTCAAGGGACTGATCAGTGATTTTAGCTTCAGTGATCCTGAATATACCGTATTTACCAATGTAGACGGCGGAATAGTGAAAACCGGTCAGGAAGCAAAAGCAAACTGCAGCAAGCAGCAGATATCAACAGTTCGCTGGACCACTACAATTCAGGCGATTGCCGGGTATGAAGAGACAGGGGAGCTCAATTCCTGCTTTGAATCCGGTCCCGGAAAAGTCCTCAGCGGATTATGGAGAGGGAGCGGAAGTTCTATTTCCTGCAGGACTGCAGGCACCATGGAAATGATAAATGAATTATGAGATAATCGTAAAGGGAAAGAGGAGTACATAATGCAGGTGCAGGAAAGTAATATCACTGAGTGGGCTGGGAAAAATATAGTTGTTACAGGCGGGTCAAAAGGCATAGGATTGGCAATAGTAGAGTCGTTCCTGAGAGCTGGTGCAAATGTATGGTATCTAAGCAGAACTGAGGCCGTTTCGCATAATAATCTTGAAACAACTTCTACAGCCGCCGGTGGTAAAGTTTCCTGGATCAAAACCGATATGTCCGATGAGGTATCAATAGAGGAAGCAATCAAGGCTGTGCTGCAAGAAGCAGGAACAGTTGATGTTCTGGTTAACAATGCAGGGATCACCCGTGACGGGCTTATAATGCGGATGAAAACTGAAGCCTGGGATGATGTTATTAAAGTTAATCTGACCGGGGCTTTTATAGCCTGCAGGGCACTTACCAGGACGATGGCTAAAGCCAGAAAAGGGGCTGTCATTAACATCTCATCTGTTGTGGGTATCATAGGAAACGGAGGTCAGACGAATTACGCTGCCTCAAAAGCAGGGCTGATCGGGTTCTCAAAAAGTCTTGCCCGGGAGCTTTCATCACGGAATGTCCGTGTGAATGTAATTGCACCGGGTTTTGTTGAGACCCAGATGACAGCTGTACTGAAAGATGAGATGAAAGAGGCCCTGAAACAGCAGATTCCGTTAGGACGTATTGGTAATCCTGAAGAAATCGCGGATGCCGTACTATTTCTTGCTTCTGACAGGGCTGGATACATAACCGGCCAGGTTCTTGCCGTAGATGGCGGGATGGTCATGTAAAAGAGTTTATGTATACAGTAGATACTGTTACAATATATTTGAAATGATGATGTAAAGGAGATATAGCCATAATGAGCGATAATTGTAAAGGAAGAAGGGTTGTGATTACAGGTTTGGGTGCAATTACTCCGCTGGGACACAGCATTGATGAGCTGTGGAGCGGAATAAAAGAGGGGAGATCAGGGATTGGCAGGACAACTCAGATTGATGCTTCAGAATTTGCTTCCCAGGTTTCCGGAGAGGTTAAGGATTTTAAACCGACAGATTTTATGGATAAGAAAGAGGCACGAAATATGGCGCGGTTTACCCAGTTTGCCGTTGCCGGAACTGTCCAGGCTATGAAAGATGCCGGTTTGGGGCCGAATGGCGAGGGCGGTTATGATCCTGATAGAATGGGTATATATCTTGGGAACGGTATTGGCGGTTTTGATATTGCCGAGGAAGCGATAAGGAAACTCATTGACCGGGGACCGCGGGGAATTCCCCCAATGACAATCCCGAAAATGATTGGGAATGAAGCGGCGGGAAATATAGCAATTAAATTTGGGATTACCGGACCCTGTAACATTATCGTGACAGCCTGCGCTTCCGGGACTGACGCAATTGGAGCCGGGTATCAGGCGGTAAAATACGGTATTTTGGATGCAGTGGTAACCGGTGGTACGGAAGCGGCTATTACTCCTCTTGCAGTTGGCGGTTTCTGTAGAATACAGGCTCTTTCTACCGAATATAATGACAGACCTCAGGAAGCATGCCGGCCATTCGATAAAGACCGGGATGGTTTTATTCTCGGGGAAGGTGCCGGGATCCTGATTATGGAAGATCTGGAACATGCAAAAGCAAGAGGTGCACATATTTGGGGCGAACTTGCCGGCTATGGCCAGTCTTGTGATGCCTTTCATGTTACAGCCCCGAATCCGGAAGGGAAAGGAGCAGCCAAAGCAATGACTACCGCCCTTAAGGATGCCGGGATGCAGCCTGAAGATATTGATTATATTAATGCCCATGGAACATCAACTCCGGCTAATGACCCGATGGAGACCAAGGCAATTAAACTTGCTTTTGGTGAGCACGCGTATAAACTGAAAGTATCCTCCACAAAATCAATGACTTCTCACCTGGTCGGCGCGGCCGGCGCTGTAGAGCTTATTATTTCCCTCTTGGCAATTCGGGATCAATTTTTCCCCTGTACTACTAACTTTGGAGAGGCAGATCCTGAGTGTGATTTGGATTATGTCCCAAATAAAGGGTATCCGGGCAGAATCCGGGCCGCGCTGTCAGAATCTCTGGGATTTGGCGGACATAACGGTGCATTGATTGTGAAAGAATATAAGGATTAATCAGTGGCTGAAACATACAGGACAATTGACGACCTTCTGCCGCATCGTGACCCGTTTCTCTTTGTTAATAAAATGACCCACTGCTCAGATGAAGAAATTCATGCTGAATATCTGTTTACCGGCGAAGAGTTTTTTTTTACCGGCCATTTTCCCGGCTACCACGTGGTACCGGGAGTGCTGCTTATTGAGATGTTGGCGCAGTGCGGCGGTGCCGGCCTGAAACAGCAGGGAATAATTCCGGAAAAGGGCCTGTTTTTTCTTGCAACTATAGAGAAGGCTAAATTCAGGAAGGAAATTAAGCCTGGAGATCGAGCCGTCATAGAAGTGAAAAACCTCCGCTGCGGAAAGCGGGTGATTAAACAATCGGGTGTTGTTAAGGTTGATGGCGAGGTTTGTACCGAAGCCTCCTGGATGTGCATCATCGGGTTAACTGCAGAAGAACTGGAACAACAAAGCACCTGAACCAATTAATGTAGGAAATTATCAGGATAAAAGCAGCAAAGCAATAGAGACCTGTCCCAAAATTTACGGGACAGGCTTTTTTATCTGTAAATACACCTGCAGAGGCTAAATCAGAAGGATCAGTCGATAATATCAGTATAATTTTTTAGAAAAGTTGATCCGTTATCGAGAATATAGTGCATATTCATATGTACCCTGGCCTGCATTTTTTCAATGAAAATCCCGGCAATTTTCATTTTTCTTTCCGAATGGTTAGCATCCCGAAGCAGAAGATAACCCTGAACCAGATCCGTTACCATCTCTACGCAACGTCGCGAGTGAAAGGTAACAAAATTATCATCGTCCATCTCTTTAACACCGATTAAGGACTTATCAAATTCAAGCCTGGTTTTTTGCAATTTTTTATGCAATTCAGGAGCGTACGAGTAATCCTCGGAATCATACTCATCAAGGACAGCCGCAGCAGTACCGGAAGTAACACCGCCAATGGCAGCAACTACCTGTAATTGGGTGGTTCCCTCATAAATGTTTGTTATTCTGGCATCCCGGTAATGACGTTCAACGTTGAATTCCTGCATATACCCTGTTCCGCCGTGGATTTGGATTGCGTCATAGGCGATTTTGTTTGCCATCTCAGTATTGTAAGCCTTGATCATCGGAGTCAGCAGGTTTGCAAGACGGGAATATTTCTTAATGTCAGACCTAAATTCCGCGGATCGCTCCGGATATTTCTCTTTCATGTGCTCAAGACCCTCTTTCAAGTCGACTATTCTTGCCGTCTCATAAAGAAGGGTTCTTCCTGCTTCGATAGCAACCCGCATTTCTGTGAGCATCTCAAATACCGGCGGGAACTCCCTAATAAACTTACCAAACTGAATCCTCTCTTTTGCATATTTGTCTGCTTCCCTGTAGGCCGCCTCCGCTATACCAAGTGCCTGGGATGCAATACCGAGACGGGCACTGTTCATGAGCCACATAGTGTACTTCGTCAAACCACGCTTACGTTCGCCTATCAGCGTTGCGGGGGCATTAGTGAACTGCAGCTCACAGGTTGGTGAACCATGTATTCCCAGCTTATGCTCCAGCCGGCGGATTTTCATATGTTCATCTCGCTTGTAGAGAAAAAACGAAAGTCCTCTTGCCCCGGTCTGGCCATCCTCACTTCTCACAAGAACCAGCCCAATCTGCCCGTTTCCGTTGGAAATAAACCGCTTGACCCCACTCAGAAACCAGTTGCCGTTAGCGTCCTGATGAGCCCGTAGGTTTACCGCCTGAAGGTCGCTTCCTGCATCCGGTTCAGTCAGAATCATTGATGACCCGTATTCTCCGGATGTAAGTTTGGGCAGGATTTCAGCCTTCTGCTTGTCTGATGCAAATTTGTTGATTGTTTCTCCAATGTCCTGCTGGAGACCGAAGTTGAGGAATGAGGCATCAGCCCGTGAAACAATCTCGGCGGCAATCGTCAGCAGGGTTGCTGGGAAATTAAGCCCGCCGTATTTTCTCGGCATACAGAATCCCATGAGATCTGCCTTAGCGAACATATCAAGAACTTTCCTGGTTCCCTTTGCGTAGACGACTTCACCATCTACCAGGTCAACGCCTTCCTCATCAATTTCAGCAGCCAGCGGCTCTAGTGTTTCTCCGCAGATCTCACCAATAATGCTCAGGACTTTTTTATAAGAGTCCATGGCATCCTCGGAATCTACTGGTGCATACGAATACTTTTTTGCTTCCTGGAAGCTGTCTTCTTTGTATGCAATTACCCTGTCCAGATCTATATGGTCCAGGTGAAATAATATGTCTTCATTATCCAAAAAGAAATTTTCCATTCTTCTACCCCTTATTTCTTAGCCTTGAACGCTTTAATAAACTTCGGAATGATATCTTTGAGATCCCCGGTTATTCCGTAATGGGCTATCTTGAAAATAGGAGCTTCCGGATCGGTATTAATCGCGATAATCCTTGCTGATTCATCCATTCCCGCCCGATGCTGCACAGAGCCTGAAATACCGCAGGCAATGTAAAGTTTAGGCCGCACAGTTGTACCTGTTTGACCAACCTGGTGATCCTTGGGGATCAATCCGGCATCAACAGCTGCCCTTGAAGCACCTACTTCAGCACCTAATGTATGAGCAAGATCAATAATTAACTGGAAGTTTTCCTTTGTCTCTACACCGATACCGCCTGATACGACAACTTGTGCCCCTTTTAGGTCGACTGTTTTTTCCTGTTGTATACGTTCAATGATTACTGATGGAAAATCGGCATCTATAAGATCAGCCTTTACCTCGGTGATTTTTCCTTTATAGGAAGGATCCGGTTCGGTAAGCTTCATAACCCCTTCCCGGACTGTTGCCATCTGGGGTTTTTTCTCAGGGGAAACGATTGTTGCGATGATGTTTCCACCGAAAGCGGGTCTGATCTGGTAAAGAATATCCGAATAATCAACACCCTTGGAGCTGTAGTCACCGATTTGGA
>JAGLNY010000064.1 GCA_023139255.1 Spirochaetales bacterium | reverse complement strand
ATCACTGCTTCCCGCAACTGTTCCAGGATCATTTAAGGACTGGGAGCCGACTGGTCCGGGTGACATTCCCATGGTTGCAATTGTTCTCTCGGGCGGGGCAGCTCTCGGATTGTCCCATATCGGGGTTCTCCGGGCGATTGAAGAGGCTGGTATCCCGATAGATATGATTACCGGTACCAGTATGGGTGGGCTGGTTGGTGGTTTGTATGCAGCTGGTTATTCTCCCAATGATATAGAGAATGTAACTACAGATACTGCCTGGTTGCAGATATTTATCGCACCGGACTCTTTTCTTACCTACCTTTCCGGACCTGTTATTGATGATCATAAAATGCTGATATCGTTTAATTTCGACTTTTTCGGGATTGGGAAAACACTTGGAATTATTCCTGACCAGCAAATTTTGAACAAGCTATCAAGATTACTTATCAGGGTCTCAGACATACGGGATTTTAATAAACTACCGACTCCTTTTCGGTGTGTTGCGACAGATATTCTCACAGGAAAGGAGAAAATTTTTGACAGTGGCAGGCTGGTTGATGCGCTGCGGGCGAGTATGTCCATTCCCGGTTTGTTCTCTCCTTATCCTATAGATGAACGTTATTATATTGATGGCGGTATTGTGAACAACCTCCCCGTTAATGCCGCTTTGGGAATGGGTGCAGATTTTGTGATTGTCATAAATGTTGACTCTGTGCAGCCCGATTCAATTTTAGACTTCAGTTCTGTAGTTGATATAATAATTCGTACAGCAAGTATTGTAATTGATGCTAATGAAGCAATGCAGGAGGCGAATGCGGATATTATTATTAAACCGGATCTATCAGGGTTAGAACAGATTGCTTTCTGGCGGTATGAAGAGTTTATCGAGCGGGGCGAAATTGCCGCGGAGGATAATCGTGAGATAATTCAGGAGTTTGCCGAGATGATAGCAACTTACCGTCCGCTTCAATTCAAGGATCCTGACAGGATTGGGGAATACTTTGATCGCCCTGTTCGTTCCGCAGCTGATGTTGTACAGGTCGGTGGTTCGGCATCTTCATTTCCCATCAGCATGTTTGAGCCGCTTTTGGGGCAGCCGCTTTCTGATGAAATGCTGGATCGGTTGATACTCCGGGTAAATCAGGTTCTTACATCGGGTTCGTATGAGTCCATTGGTTTCGGACTAACCCGGTTTTCCGGGTTAGATAAGGATTATTACGCTCTTGAATTGAATCCTGTGTATCTGCAGCGGGGAAAGCACAGTTTGAATGCTGGATTTATGTTTAATGGAGCCTATAGCACATCAGGGGAATCGCCTGGATGGGGAGTCTATCCTGGATTTACTACTTCACTGAAATTTACTGAATTATTCGGAAGCAACTCTTATCTTTATGTTGATCTCACTCTTGAGGAATCCCTCACTTCTTCATTACGATTATTTATGCCTATGAAATCCGGGATTTTCTTTGCTCCTCACCTTCGCGGTGGTGAGAGAAGCTATACCAGGATTGTGAATACCAGCGAGGAAAATAATATTATCTCGTTTCTTGAATTTGGTGAACATACGGGATATATGTTTAACAATTTCCTGGAAATTGGATTGGATACCATTGTGAGCTTTCAGTGGCTGCGAAGTGGATTGCCCGGTGCTGAACTGGTTACAGATGTTGAAATTGTCCCTTTAATTATACCGAAAATTTTCTGGAACAACTGTTTGCCGTCACGATTTGTTTATGAGGGGATAAGAAGTCAGCACCAGATAGCTTTCTCCTTTATGACGCAAGATTCATGGTACCATCAGATAGTCCTGGAACATGAGCAGTTTATTCCGGTATCACTAGGTGGTACTATTTTCTTTGATGTTCTGTATGGATCATACCGTGGGTCAATTGTGGCACCTTGGAACTGTTTTGATATTGGGGGATGGGATGGAATACCCGGATATCTTCCTGAATTTCTTGCCTGTACGGATGCTTTAATGGTTGGGGGAGGGTATCGTCAGCGTATTCCATTTGTCTCAGATGCTATTGGAATGGACACCTATACAATAGTGCAGTTTCGTGCTGGGAATGGGTATGCCGGTTTTCCTGGATGGGATAATATTTCTGTTCGATTTGGCGGTGCTATGGGAGTCGGGATTAATACGATTCTTGGAGAAATGATTATTGGGGCCGGTATAAATCATAATTTGGAGATGGCCTACTATCTGTTATTTAATTAATGGGAATGATTTCACTTTAGCTGGACATTGTATGCTAGGGTAGTATTTGCGATGAGTCAACGATGCAACGCGATGCCTTGACTTTTTTATAAAAAATGAATAATATTTATTAATCAATCGATCGTTTAATTGGATGTTTTGATGTCTTTTGTTGCTAAAGATACAAAAATTCTGAATACCTCTATTTGGGAGATATCAAAGAAGGTCAATATAAACGTGCCTGTAATATCCTATTAATTGGGTAATAAATGAAACAAGCTTTTTTTTGTTTAAGAAAACAAACGAACGTTTGATCTATAAGGAGATAAAATGTTAAAAAGAAACGAAAACTCATTAGGTAATTTTCTGATAAAACATTTAGCTAATCTTGCCAGTATAACAAAAGCATGGAAAATTGCCCTTCCTCCTCTTGAGAAGATTGCGTACAGAATGGTGGTTACTAATGGTGACCCGGCAACAGCCGGTTCGAGGCATATCCGGGAGGATAAATTTAATATAGGGGCTAATATTATAAGGGCCGCGTTCAAAGCTTATGATAAGGGCTCACCTAATGTCAGAGACAGGATGACAAACTTGTTTTTAAAAAACCTTTTGTCTGATTCAAATGAAGTTAAAGAAAAGAAAAAAAAATTTGAAGATAAATATGGTACAAAACCACCAAGTTTTATTACTATCTCTCCTGGTGGTACATGTAATCTTCGCTGTAAAGATTGTTATGCCGCAAGTGTTCCTAAAGGACTTCCTTCTCTTTCTTTTAAAGTAGTTGACCGAATTCTCAAGGAAAAATATGATGAATGGGGAAGTTGGTTCACCGTTGTCTCCGGGGGAGAACCATTTTTCTGGAAAGATGGGGATATGGATATTATTGATGTGGCAAAACTTCATCAGGAACAATATTTTCTTGTTTATACAAATGGTACTCTCATAGATGAAGAAAAGGCGGAAAGACTTGCGGAAGTTGGGAATATAACGGTAGCTATTTCAGTCGAAGGCTTTGAAAAGGAAACTGACGAACGAAGAGGAAAAGGAGTATATAAAAAAATTCTTGCTGCTTTTGAGAATCTACGCAATGCCGGTGTTCCATTCGGCATTTCTACTACTGCCACACCAGAAAATGCTGAACTCATAATTTCAAAAGAAATGATTGATTTCTATTTCAAAGGGCAGAGCGTACTTTATCAATGGCTTTTCCAATATATGCCGATTGGCCGGGGAGCTGATGTTGGTCATCAGGTGTCTCCTGAAGTGCGAACTAAAATGTGGGTTCGTGAACAAGAAATCGTCAATAAAGAACGGTTGCCCCTGGTTGATTTTTGGAATGGCGGGACTTTCTCTCAAGGCTGTATAGCAGGGGGACGTTCTGGCGGGTACTTGTATATTGACTGGTATGGAAACATTTATCCATGCGTTTTTGTTCCTTTCTGGAAAGATAATATTCACAAGCTTATTTCAGAAGAGAAAACATTATCAGACGCTTTGTTTTCAGATTTATTTGAGGGAATTCGTGACTGGCAATCCTCATATAGTTTTAAGTGTCCACCTGATACTGCCGGAAATGAGATCAGACCTTGCTTTATCCGTGATCACCATAAAGTTGCTCACGATTTGTTCGTAAAAACAGATGCAAAACCCGGATATCCCTCGGCAGCAATCAGCCTGCAGGATAAAGATTACTATAAAGAGATGATACAATACGATAAAAAACTTGCTAAACTTCTTGACCCAATCTGGGAAGAACACTATCGAAAACCATAAAAATGATCTGATGACACTCGTTATTACCGGATGTTTAGAAAAGAGAGTGGGTTCACCGAAGCAAACAGATGTTTCAATTCTGTATCCAGGGCTGCCTCCTGGTAAAAACTGTAGTAATGCTGATAACTTCGGATGCCCAGCAAATTAATCATAAAATCAGTTCCGAAAAGAATCCTATCCCGGTATCTGGTTCTCCCGGCTGTCTCTAGTTCAGACAGCTGTTGTGAAAATCTTTGATAGAACTTTGGAGAAATCCCGTTATAGGAAAAATCTGTATAAACATGCTCATACTGATCCATCAGGTCAAATATTTTTTCGGTCCAGCTTTTCTCTTTCTTCCCGAATAAAATTGGTAGTTGCAGTGTTGTACGCACTCCTGTGTGAGCGAAATTCAGGTGAAGGTCTGGATATCGTTCCAAAACTTTTTCCCAGGCAGCTGGATTTGTGTTCCGGTTTGCAAGCTTATAATCTACAGTAATAAATCCGCCATCGTTGCAATGTGTGGTAATTGGGATTGAAGCAGCCTGTGCATAAGAATAGAGAAACTCAACCTTTTTTCTCTCTTCCTTATCTTCCGGCCAGGGATTAAAACCCATAGGTGGATAGAGTTTAATTCCGGCAAACATCTTTTTTGGAGAAATATGCCCTTCCATCCGGGTGATCAGGCTTGAACTCCAGACGCTATGTTTAAGCCATTTTGTTGTACTGAAATTGAAACTATCCTCCACTATAGATGTCAGTTCCTTCATGGAGTAGGCTGCTGGATTGATCCCAAGAAAGGGAAGTATGTATAAAAGCCCTTGAGGTCTCTCTCTATAATACTGCTTGATAGCAAAGGAGTACTCATTTATCACCGTCCGAAGCTCTTTTCGTGGCTGGGGATAATAAGTTGAGCTTTCAGCCCCGGGCAGGGGCTTAAAATCCATCAAGAGTGGAGTTATAACAAGTTTACGGTATGTCCGGCCATTCATATGAAGTCCCTCATCATCAGCCAGGGATTCACCTGCAAAGTTTCCCTTCAGATCATCCTCCATGATATTGAAGATATCTGCAAGATCATTCTGCATTAGAGTCAGAAGGTTGAAAATATTTTTAATATGGGCAGAGATTCGCTTATCAGAAGATTTAGCACTACTGCCGACAATTCCCAGTAAAACTTCCCAGTCAGTATTTTTTAGCAGGTTTTCAAGAAAAGATGTGATATTTACGTGTCCAAGAGTCATAGTGTGGCAGTGACAGTCAAAGAAATACTCAGTTTTCGAAGTTTTCATTTAGCTTTCTCCTTGACCTTTCAAAATTTTTTCCACTATCTATTATTCATCAATCCCTGATTTCTTCTTTCTGTAAAGAATATCATTAGCGACTTCCTTGCCGGCAACAAGCTTATCTATAAATGAGACAAGAAAACTCTCTGTATATCTTGGCGGGATAACTGTAAGAGGCCACATGTGTTTCATTATTATATCTCGCTCTATTGGCGTTAAGCGGCCAAAAGCCTTTTCAGCATTTTTTTTTGCTATAAAAGGGTGAGTAAATCCATGTGGAAGAAACTCATCCTTTGACCCTTTTTCGCGCCAATTATATAAAAAGAAATCATGGAGCAGTGCCCCTCGAACCATTTCCTTACTATGCAGCTGAAATTTTTCTGCTATAAGATAGGATATCCAGGCAACTTTAAGATTATGTGAGTAAATATCCTTATCATGATGTTTTATCTTTTTTAGCTTCTGATATTCCGGATGCTCTATTATTTCCTTACAGATACTTTTGAATTCTGTCTTATCTACATCATTTTTATCAAAGTTCAGGATATCAAGTTTACTATGAATTGTATTTCCAAGCTCCTTGAAATAGGGAATCTTAAACAAGCCGGGGAATTTGATAACAGATTCTGAGAACTCCTCACTCAAATTTGGAAAGACCCTTAAAGGGCGCAAGAAACTTTTCATTTCACTTAGAGGGTGAACATTCTGCAATCTTGCACGTATCTCTGTCGATATCTTTACTGCGCTCAAACCTTTAATATTCGATAAGATTCCCGCAAAATGCAGATAAAGCCGGGTTGAATAAAATACGTCAAAACTAACATAAACAAGAAATATGAGTGGAAGGCTTGCCTGTAATTCCAAAGGTAATATCAGGATCAACCTGTCCACAAAGGTCTGGATATAAATAATTTGGATTGCTGAAAGGATACCCCAAAAACCACAATACAGAAGACATACTCTACCGTTGATATTCAAGGGGTAGTTGGAATAATCCCAAAGTCTCATAGAGAAATATTTTTCAAAAATAAAAGATGTTAGATATTCAATTACTGTTGCAGCTATGGTAAAAATTAGAATTTGCAGGGGAAATATCAGGTGGCCAATTAATAACTCAATCAAAAGAAAAGTTGTTGCACTAAAGCCATAGATGGGAATAAAAGGACCATACAAAAAACCTGAATTAACAAATCTTCCCTTCTCTAACACTGAGCGATATCCTGATTCAATAACCCATCCTATAAACGAATAGATTATGAAGATCAGAAAATAATGTTTTATCCAAACCTGTGATATTACTAGTAGATAATTCATCCCATTCAACATCTTTTCCTAAAGTATTTCCAACGTACTACCTTGACTTATTGTAATGAATTGAGTAATTTAATCAAGTGTTTGATTGGAGGTTTTGATGTACATTACTGATAAAAATGCAAAAACAATAATCCTGAATACTTCTATCGCACTTTTCTCAACTCACGGATACAGAGAAACCTCAATTCGGGAGATATCGAAAAAGGCGGGTGTTAATGTATCTATGATTTCCTATTATTTTGGCAGCAAAGATGGAATTCTGCGTGACATTGTTAAAAACATTACAGAGGGATTTACCTCGTTATTAAGCAAATTTAATTTTGATGATATTAATGCCACAATGAACGTTTTAAAACAATTTCTTGAATATCTTGAGAATAATCGCCCGCAAATTAAGATACTCTTTTCAGAGATAGGTAAAGGATATGATTATCTTATTCCGGTAAAGGAAAAAATTACAGAATTACAGGGTAAACTTGGTAGTCTCATTTTGGGAAATAAAAACTTCAGCAGCAATTCTGAGCTTTCCAGAAAACTTAAAATAATGACCGATATTTTGCTTGGAATGATTTTATCTGATTATATTTTTGATTTTTCCAGTTTTTATAATAACATTCCTGAGAAAGAAAAAAGCCTATGGCGGGAAGAGAGAATACAGATGCTTATAAAAATTTTAAAGCAGCTTTCTGGTGTTGATTCCGGGAAATTAACATTCGAGCCGATTTTTTAAGCAGCAAAGCAAGCACTTGAGACGAGGATTTTTTTTCATTAAAGGGAAACAAACGTTTGATTATAAAGGGAGATATCATTTTAAGGACAGATAATTGAAGGTGAGGATGGTAACTCAGGAAAGACAGCATATACTTTTTAAGATCCAGCAGGAGAGTTTAATGAAAGATGAAATCACGGTTCCCGTATATATACGATCATTTGGTTTCTGGGTACCTGAATGGCGCGTAACAAATGATGAATTATCAGTAATTGTTGATACTGACGATAAGTGGATCAGGTCACATACCGGTATCGGGGCCAGGCATTTTGCGGGGGAGCATGAAGCCGCCTCAGACCTTGCTGAAAAAGCTGCAAGAAATGCAGTAGAACGCGCGGGTATGAATCTTAAGGATCTGGATTGTATCGTTGTTGCAACAGCAACTCCTGATCATAGGGGATTCCCTTCAACAGCATGTATTGTACAAAGCAAGCTTGGATTGAAAAAAATACCGGCGTTTGACGTGACCGCAGGGTGTACAGGATTTATCTATGCTTTGGAAATAGCTATGGCTTTTCTGAAGGACAATAACATGAGAAACATACTTGTTATCGGTGCTGAAAAACTTTCAAGCATAATGAACTGGGAGGATAGGAGTACCTGTATCTTATTTGGTGATGGTGCGGGTTGTGCGATACTCTCTACCATTGAATCTCCCAGGTATCTTGAAGACCGCAGCGGCAGGAAATTTAAGGAACCGGGTTTTATAGACTCGATGCTTTATTCTGAAGGAAGCGGTTCTGAGTATTTAATGGTTCCAAACGGCGGTTCCAAAAATCCCATCAAGGGAGGAGAGGTGAAAACTGAGAATGTTTCCCTCTATATGAACGGAAGGAAAGTATACACTTTTGCCATCAAGGTCTTAAGTGAGATTATAGTTGAAATGCTGGAACGAAATGATTTGACCATAGAGGATGTCAATTGGGTAGTTCCGCACCAGGCTAACCTCAGGATTATCCAGGCAGTTTCAAAACGACTGAAAATTCCCATGGAAAAATTTTTCTTGAATATTAAGGACTATGCCAACACATCGGCAGCCTCTATCGGTATTGCCTGTGCAGAGATGCAGGAGAAGGGATTACTGAAAGCAGGGGATGTAGTTCTGACAGTAGGATTCGGTGCCGGGCTTACATACGGCGGCAATCTGTTTGTCTGGTAATAAAAATTGAAATATGTTTTTACGACATTTACATTTTAAATTAATTTTTCTTTGGAACTGACAACTTCTCGATTTCCTGGATAAACTGGCTGATGTTATCAAACATTCTATATACGGAAGCAAACCGTACATAAGCGATAGGATCAACATGATACAGC
The DNA here is from genome assembly GCA_023139255.1 of Spirochaetales bacterium. Taxonomy (GTDB): domain Bacteria; phylum Spirochaetota; class Spirochaetia; order JABMQR01; family JABMQR01; genus JABMQR01. Next base: position 1,109 of record JAGLNY010000064.1, on the reverse strand, counting down.
TTGCGAAGAACCAGCTCGCCTATATCATGTGATTTGATTTCACGTTTGCTACCGGCCTGGATCATCGAGATATCCTCGATTTCCTGAATAAGGTTCTCAACAACACTTTGACTTATATCTCTTTTTTCCAGTGAGGTCTGGATACCGCGTTCAAGTTTAAGAACATCAAAAGGCTCACGTCTCCCATCCCTTTTAATAACCATTACAGGTTTTTCCTCAATTCTTTCATAGGAGGTGTAACGATAATGACAATTAAGGCATTCCCGTCTTCTTCTTATGGTAGTACCGCTGGAATTTTGTCTGGATTCCAGTACCTTATCATCCATGGTTCCGCAATGTGGGCAGTGCATGATTATTATCTCCAATACTAGTTTTTTTAATGTAACAGCTATAAAGCGTTTTGCAGTATAAGCATATACTAACATAATTTAGTGACTTTTGGGAGTAACAATTAAGATTCAGTTGCAATTTTTCTCATGTTGATACTATAATAACATAAAGTTCTTATAATAACAGGATATTAATTTGGAAACCATTAGCAGTATTGTAAAAAAGATTATTGAGACAAAGCCATTTATTCATGAATCAATGATTCGGGGTATAATTAGTTTTGGGAATTTGGCTGATATTCTTCTTCCGGAGATAGAGAAAAACTATACAGGAGAAGTAAAGCATTCAGCAGTAGTTATGGCTCTCAGAAGATATGGTGAAGAGCTGAAGAAAAGAGAAAAAGAACTCGATATTTCAAAGATTAATTATGAGATTACCATAAAAACCAATATTCTTGATGTTAATATTGAGAAAAAAGCATCACTTTTTGGAAAACTGACGAAACTATACCAGCTAGTTGCCCTGGAAAAGGGAGATTTTCTCAATGTCACAATCGGCAGTAATGAAGTTGGTATAGCGGTTAGCCAGAAGTATTCATCAGAACTTAATACAATCCTGGAAGGTGAAAAAATACTGCATCATAGAACTGATCTGGTGGCACTGACAGTTATTTTTTCAGGAGATTTTCTGTATACACCGGGAATAATTTATGAGGCAGTACGGAAATTGGCCTGGGAACATATTAATGTCCTGGAAATTGTCTCAACCATGAATGAGCT
>JAGLNY010000063.1 GCA_023139255.1 Spirochaetales bacterium | reverse complement strand
CGGTATTATTCTGGCGTCAATGATCAACCACCGGGTACTGGACCCTGTTCGATCTGTTGTGAGCGGTTTGTTTCTTCTTCCATGGATTGTTCCGCAGATTGTTGTTGCAGTAACTTTTTCATGGATGTTCCAACCTCAGTATGGAATAGTGAATTTTATTTTGAAAAGCCTGGGACTTATCGATTATGATCTGGCCTGGTTATCCACAAGAGGGTATGCTTTCACTGCAGTCATAACAGCAATTATCTGGAAACAACTCCCCATTTCAATTACTATGATTCTGGCTGGATTGCAGAGCGTTCCTGTCACATTGATTGAGGCTGCTAAAATGGAAGGTGCTTCTGCTTATCGTTTATATATAAGTGTTATTTTACCTTATCTTAAAGCTGTTATAGCAACGGTTATGTTGATAACTATTATTGATAACTTCCAGTTGTTCACGACCATTTGGGTAATGACATCAGGAGGACCGCTTTCTTCTACTTCAACCCTCTCCATTGGTGCTTATCGGGAAGCGTTTGAGTTTTTTGACCTTGGTAAGGGTCAGGCTATTGGTGTTATCTGGATGATCATCCTCTCGGGATTCGTTATTCTCTATAACAGAAACTTATTAAAAAATGAAATTCATTAGAGGTTAAAATGAAGATGAATTACAGAAAAAAAGAAAATATTCTAATCCTTAGTGTCATTTCAATAGCATTGCTGGTGATGTTGTTTCCAATATATTGGATGCTTGTTTCCTCGTTTCGGGAACAGGAGTATATTCTGAGTTATCCACCCAGTCTATTGCCGAGTCATACTACTGCAGAGAACTTTATCGATATCTTTACTAAAACCAACTTTTTCCTATACTTTCGGAATAGTGTTATTGTAGCGGTTTTCACGGTTATACTTGTTCTGATCTGTGGGGCTTTGGCAGGTTATTCCTTTTCGCGATACAGGCACAAATATAGGAATCTCTTAATGCTTTTAGTCATGTCTATTCAGATGTTTCCACTTGTGGGAATCCTTATTCCTCTGTATACAACCTATGTAAAGTTGAAATTGACCAACTCGTTTTTCGGATTAACATTTGCGCATACAATTTTTACATTGCCCTTTGCCGTATGGTTTCTGAAGGGATTTTTCGATACGATCCCCCGAAGCATTGACGAAGCTGGGTATATTGATGGTTGCTCCCGTTTTGGTGTCCTTGTCAAATTAATTATTCCACTGTTGCAGCCGGCAATGATTGCTGTGACAATTTTCACTTTTCTAAAATCCTGGGATGATTATCTGTTTTGCCTGACTCTTAATACACAACCGCAGTACAGGAATCTTCCTGTAGGGATTGCAATCACATCTTTTGGTGAATATGGTCAAAATTGGGGGTACATAATGGCCATCTCGAGTGCCGCTGTTGTTCTTCCTTTACTTGGCTTTATTTTTCTTCAGAGGTATATGGTTTCAGGACTTGTGCAAGGTGCTGTTAAAGGTTAATAAAATCAGATCAATATGAATATACTAACTGCTTGATACGGCAAATAGTGGAGAAAAAACACAGAAAAGTATTGGCGGGGACTTGCTTCAATCGTATTTATTCACGAAATATCAACCCGTTGCGGCTTTGTACCCGAATTCTGCGATATTCTGAAAAAGTCTGTTTAATCCATAGCGCTCAGCTAAATTGATTTGAAGAAGATACACTACTTAAGCTTAACAGCAGTACCATAGGCAAGCAGCTCTGCGGCACTTCCAATCACGCTGGTGGTCATAAAACGGACATTTATTACGGCATCTGCCCCAAGCTCTTTTGCTTCAGTAAGCATTCTTGCGGTCGCAAGTTTTCGTGCTTTTCCCATCATGTCGGTGTATTCAAGCAGCTCGCCGCCGAGGATCAACCTTATTACGGAAGAAAGATCCTTACCTATCCAGATGGCATAGATGGTATGCCCCTTTACAAGGCCGAGGTTGGCAGAAATGATCTTTCCCGGAATGGACTCTGAGTTCTGCAGGAGTATTCCCTCCTGTGCTTTTTCCAGATCCTGCTCCACCTTTACAGGTTTGGAACTTTTCTGTTCAAGAGCTACCGTTATAAGTACAAGCAGAAGACCACCCAGAAAAGCGAATGCCGCCGCCTTTAACCAGATAGGTATAATCGGATCATTGTAGAGATACCATGGACCCCCGACGAACAGGAGAACAAAAATACCCAGAACAACTCCAAGGGAACCGATTAATCGAAAAAATTTCAGGATTGCCAACAAAAAATTTTTCATACAAATCTCTCCTTCTATAAATATGACTATCTTTAATGTATCATTACTTACTGTCGATCACAATCTTTTCCGCTGTAGGTTAAGCAGTGTGTTGCAGTATACCTGATTTATGATAGTATGCTAACTGACACCGATATGTAATTGAAGTAGATTCATGTAACCGGAGGAGCAATGAAACGCTTTTTTATCAGTCAACTTATAATAATATTTTGCATTATCAGTACAGGACTTGTTTTTGGCGGGAATTATTCTACTGTGCCGCTTACATCCCCGGTATATGCACTGCTGGATCAGGCACAGATAACAGGTGCAATACGCCACTTGCCGTCTGCCAAACCTTATACAGAAAATCAGGTTGCTGAGCTTTTACGTGAAATGATACGCAGAAACAAGTTAACTGATTGGGAAAAAAAGATTGCTGAAAGCTATCTGAAAAATTTCAGCCCGGTCGGTAATGTTTTTCAGGATGGTTATCTTGAGTTCGGGGAAATCCCGTTCACTGCAGATATGGGGATCAAAGTAGAAACTCTCTCATCAGTCGACTTTACCCAACTGGAAGCACTCGCCCAGACAAATTATGTAAATTTCTTTATGGATGGGGATATCGGAACATCAATATCATATGTATTTGATATGGCATTTGCCATGAATTTCTATCAACCTGAAGCTTTCCCCGCCTACAGCTACTCAATTGACTGGGATGGATATACTTATAGCACGTCTTCCATGGGAGTACCTGGGGATGTTGGGCAGTTCTACAGCCTTGCATTCAGATCCCGGCCGGAACTAGGTGCCGGTTTTTTTAATGATAAAATTACGATGAATTTCGGCAGGCATCGGCGGGAATGGGGATTGGGGAGCGATTCGCTTGTTCTTTCCGGATCAGGACGGCCTATTGTCGCATTTGAGACAACTGTGCAGCTGACTGACTGGATGTCATATACCTACCTCGTCGGGACTCTGGAAAATGGCGGTGACAGCAATGCAGCCTCACAGCTTCAAACTATGACAGCGATGAAAATGGTGGAAATTCGTCCACTGGACTGGATCTATATAGCGATACACGAGGGAGTTGTATTCCCGAAACGTTTTGAGCTAGGATATCTGAACCCGTTGATTTTCTCCTCCCTTTACCAGAGTCAGATCGGGGATTTCGATAATATTATGGGCGGGGGAACAATCGGGATATCCCTGCCTGGGTGGGCTGAAGTCTGGACAACTCTCTATATTGATGAGATGCGGGCGAACAGTATTGCTGATTTTTTCAATTATGTACGGAATTTCTACTCGTTTCAGGCAGGAGTACAGACGGTTATCCCCGAAGTCCCATTCGGGATGCTTACCCTCCAATATACAAAAATTGAGCCGTTCACCTATACACATCCCCTTGTTGATGTACCCTGGGTGGAGCCGGTAGGTGATGAATTTGAAGTCTATGAGTCATTTGTAAGCAGTGGTGAGGGATTATGTTCAAAACTGGATCCAAACACCGATGAATTGCTGATACGGGTAAATGCCAGCCCTCTGGAATATCTCTCCGTTCATGGCGGTTACCAGTTGATACGGCACGGGGAGTTTGGGGGATCATATAATGATCCTTTGAAGAACTATAGTGATGATCTTTTATCTCCGGATATGGATGAGATTTACCAGGAAGCCTTTGGGGTTGATGCTACGCCGACAAACCTGGCAGAATTACGGAAAGAATTTCTTCGCGATGGTGATTATGAGTGGTATCATATATTCAGTCTCGGTGGAAATTATGACCTTCTTCCTTACGCCAAAGTCCCAGTCAGTTTTTCCTTAACCGGATCGGCTGTGTATCAGTTTAAGAACGATCATACAGGGACGCGAACTTTCTGGGACGAAGAAGGGTGGCATTATTACCTGACTGCCGCGATAAATGTCTGGTAGCAGAACAAGGATTTGAAGTTTATTTGATAAGCAATTTTTTACTTTGAGAAGGAGAAAACAATACTATGAAAAAAAGTAACTTCTATAAATCACCAGGCCGCCGGGTTCAAAAAGGAATAGTTTTTATTATTCTGGCAGCCTTCCTGCTGCTCAGTCCATTTACCCTTGCCGCTGATAAAATAGATGATGCCTGGGCAGAGATACTGGAATCCTATAATTTCGGCGAATATGAGAAAGTGATTGTGCAGGCTACAGAACTGTTTTCCCTGATTACCCCTTTTTCGGATCTTCATCTAATTCGTGCAATAGCATATCGGGATACCGGTTTTTTTACCGAGGCTTACGAGGATTTTGATGCCGCTGTCGATCTCCAGCCTGATAACGGATATAACTATTTTCACCGTGGATATGCATTTCTTATGGAAGCCTACTATATTGATGCAGTAAATGATTTTGGTGTAACTGTAATGCTGATGCCTGATATGTATGAAGCATACTGGAATCGCGGCATTGCCTATAACAGGGTGGAAGAAAACAAATTGGCTTTGAAGGACCTGAACCAGGCTGTAGAACTCATATCGCAGTATAATCCATATCTTTTACGTGACCGTGCAGTAGTACTCAATGAGCTGGGTTTATACGATGATGCCCTGAGTGATTATACAATTGCAATTGATATTTTCCCGGACGAAGCAATGTTCTATGCAGAGAGAGGGCTTGTTCTCCAGACTATAGGGAATAACCAGGCTGCCGTTGCTGACCTTGATACAGCAATCCTCCTGCGGACAGTTCCCAATGCAGATGATTATTATAATAGGGGAGTATCCCACGCACAGCTCATGCAGTACGAAGAAGCAGTATCAGATTTTACCGAAAGCATTCTGCTGCTTCCTGAGGCTGTTGATGCCCTGAACAACAGAGCATGGAGCTATATCCAGCTTGAACGATACGCCGAGGCGGTTGAGGACTGTACTGCCGCGATTGCTCTTGAACCATATTATCCGATATCATTTTTCAATCGGGCTGCTGCCCTGGAGCGAATGAAAGAAACGGAAGCGGCAATAGCCGATTATACTATGGTGATTGAACTTGTTACTGAAGATGATTCAGGACAGTTTGAGAATGTTGCCGTTGATGCACAGGAAGCAATAGAGAAACTGGGGCAGTGATCAATGCAGGCATTGATTTGAAGTTTCCGATTATTTTGAAAAAACAGAACCAAAGTGGGCAGAGTAATAATGAGCAGATCACTTCTTGTTCCGGATCAAATACATTCTCGTTGGGCTTCTGAGGCGGAAAAAGAGTGCCCTCTCCCTGAATACCCCCGACCCCAGCTGCAAAGAGCCGAATGGAAATGCCTGAATGGTTTGTGGGATTATGCAGTAACCAATGGGGATTCAAAGGAAAAAGTTCCTGATGTATATCAAGGCAGGATCAGGGTACCGTATGCAGTCGAAACAGCACTTTCCGGGGTTGGGGAACAGCTGAACCCGGATGAAACACTTTGGTATCGAACTTTCTTCATACAACCCAAAGAGTGGGAAACCGGACATGTTCTCTTGAATTTTGAGGCTGTAGACTGGTCGTGCCGGGTTTTGGTAAACGGGATTGAGGCAGGCACACATACAGGCGGTTATACACCCTTTTCACTTGATATTACCTCCTTGCTGAAATCTGATGAGAAAGATAATCGTCAGGAAATAATTGTCTCAGTACAGGATCCTACCGATACATCCTGGCAGCAGCGTGGTAAACAGGTTTTACAACCTGAGAATATCTACTATACAGCTACCAGCGGGATCTGGCAGACTGTCTGGCTGGAGCATGTTCAGGAGTCTTATCTCTCTGATATCAGGATCGCTTCAGATATTGATGCCGCAGAGGTGGAGATCATTGCGGCAGCATCAGGCGGGGATAAAATTCGTTTTTCCATCAAGGATAATGGGAAAATAGTGAAAAAAGCTACAGGACAACCAGGAGTTCCGTTGCGGATGAAAGTTCCCTATATGAAAACATGGACACCGGATTCCCCGTTTCTCTATAATCTTATTGTTGAAGTGGTTGAAGGGGAAACGGTAACTGATCGTGTAATCAGCTATTTTGCCATGCGGAAAGTGTCGATAGCCCCGGATAAAAATAACCTGCAGCGGATATTCCTGAACAATTTTCCGATATTCCTAAATGGACCGCTTGATCAGGGGTACTGGCCTGAAAGTGGTATGACACCCCCGGCAGATTCAGCGATGGTTTCTGACATTGAGCTGGTCAAACGGTTGGGATTTAATATGATCAGGAAGCATGTGAAGATTGCTCCCAGACGATGGTATTATCACTGTGACCGGCTTGGTGTTGCAGTAATCCAGGATATGGTATCCGGCGGCAGGGATATGTCCGCAAAGCGCGATATTTCACGCGCCAAACGTGGAAAACATAAGAAGGATACTACAGAGAAATCATATCAGCAATCCTGGCGGGATTCCGATGAATCGAAAATTAATTTTGAGCGTGACCTGAGAGAAATGATTTTCCACTTATTTAATGTTCCCAGTATCCTTATATGGGTTATTTTCAATGAAGGGTGGGGGCAGTATAACGCTGCTGATATGGCAGAGTGGGTAAAGAAATATGATCCATCACGTCTTGTTGATCATGCCTCCGGGTGGCACGATCAGAAAGGCGGGGAGTTTGTCAGCCTGCATACGTATAAAACCAGGCTCAAGCCGCCTCCCTTGCATGACAAACGTGTTTTTATTATTTCAGAGTATGGGGGATACAGTATGCTGGAAAACCGGCATGTCTGGAAAAAAACGGCAAGCAAACCCTTTGGTTATAAACAATTCTCTACCAGGGGTAAATTGATTGAAGCGTATGATGGATTACTGTCCAGGCAGGTTCTGCCTCTCATACGCAAGGGTTTGGCTGCTGTTGTCTATACTCAGTTAAGCGATGTTGAAGATGAGATTAACGGATTGTTGACGTATGACAGGGAAGTACTTAAATTTGATGAGCATACAATGAGGACACTTCATCAATCCCTGCAGGATGAATTTCTTGAAAGTGTTTAGTAGTCGGAGACTGCTTCATAAAATATGGTAACGAAAATGGAGAATCCTATGAAAAAAATAACCAGCATAATTCTTGTATTCCTGCTTTTTGTGTCAGTAAGTATTACAGCAGATGAAAATGAGGCATCTGTCTCTTTTGCTCTGGGGAGTATCGATATCAGCGATATCCTTTCAGGGATGGTGCCTACCTATATTCAGGCTGGAATTAATTATCATGGACTTGAGTTGATTGAGGGAAAGAAAACTACTCTTACGACACTGCTGGGTGGGGTCAGGACAGGCTATACTCTTTGGACAGATCTTAATGGTGAACCGCTTACGTCGGTACCTGTTGACCTGGATCCCTTGAATTTTGCTTTTTGGCAGGCAGATTTAATGACCCGTCTTGAACAGGAGATTATGGAAAATCTCGCTATCTATGCTGAATGGAATAGCGTATGGTCACAACCAACGGAAAACAGCGGTGGTGCCGGTTCCACGATCCTGAACTCGACAAATGCGGCAGCCTATCCGGATAAAGATGGTATGCTTGCAAATATTTTGAAAATCGGTTTGTCGTATGATACGGTGAGAAGTGGACTAATGCAGGAAGGGATTGGTGCAGATCTCTCATTTTCCGCAGCTCCGGCTCTGCTGCTGAATGAGATGATTGGGAAAACAGATTTTTATCAGGCAAATTTAACGATTGAAGGGTTTTTCCCTCTTTATACGTTACCAATGGAAGGAAATGATGAAAATCAGTGGCTTGCACTCTATATTGCCGACAGGCTTCAGGCTGATTATATCTGGGGTTCAGCGGTACCACAGCTGTTTCAAAAGTATCCCTCTCTTGGAAAAAAAATGCGTGGATTTGAGCCTAATTCGCTCGGGGTATCTCTTACTGCAGTAAATAATTTTGAGATCCGTGCCTCAGGACCTGAACTAATTCTGTTTGATAT